>DASXFW010000221.1:0-22450 GCA_036489395.1 Acetobacteraceae bacterium
TTGGGGGAGGGGTGCGTACATCCACGGACCGCGGAAGTACGCACCCCTCCCCCAACCCCTCCCACAAGGGGAGGGGGGACCTACGCTCCGGCCGACCAGGCAAGGGTTGGCAGCGCGACCAACCCTCGCCGTTGCCGTTCAGCCGATGAACGAGATCGTCGTCGTATCCTTGCCGGTTGTCACCGACGTCAGCACCTTTCCGCCCGACGTCTCAATGTTCATCGTATCGCCCGTCGATGGATCGGCCAGCGCGTTGTTTGCGCCGCACGCCAGCGCGCTGGTGAACGTCACCGGCGTGAATTTCGGCAGCGCGGACCTGGGCTCGCCGCCATCCGGCGCCTCCATGATCCACTCGACGGACTGGCCAGAGAAGCTGGCGCCTGGCGGCGGCGCAAGCGTCTGCTGGAAGGTCTGGCCGGTGGTCTCGTTGGCGAAGTAGATCAGCCCGGCCGTCTTGCCGGCGTTGTACTGCGCCGAGCAATAGACCTGCTGTCCGGGCTTGACGGTGAAGCCGGGGATATTCGCCTGGTAGATGTATTGATACTGGCCGTTCGGCGACCCCACCCAGGCCAGCGGATAGCCGTTCGCATCCACCGGCGTGCCGGGCGGCACGCTGGCCGGCGGTGGCACGACCCACTCGTACCACGCGACGTAGGTGGCGTTGCCGTGCGCATCCACCTTCTGCTGCACACCGGCCTGAAGCACATCGTTCGAGTTGAAGAACCCGTCGATGCCAATCCAGCTCGAGGAGTTCCAGCCGCCTTCCGTCCCCTGCGGTTCGGACGGCTCGCTGACGGTGGGAACGTCCCAGAATCCTACAATGCCGGTCCAGGTGCCGCTCGGCGACCGCGTGCCCGCGCCCGACCAGGCGCCACCGAGAAACGTGCCATCCTCCTGCCGCACGGGAAGCCGCCACAGGTGATGGGTGATCCCCGGCTGCGGCACAATCGGGCCGGTAACCCGGTCGCGGGCCAGCCATTTGCGGCCGAACACCTTGTCCCATGCGGCGCGCAGCCGTGGCTGCGTGGCGGCATCCGGGCGAGGCATGATCAGCCCATGACGCACCAGCTCGCTGGGCGGCACGGTATGCGGATCGTAATCGTCGCTTTCGGGTGCCAGCGTGCTGTAGGCACCCGGCAGATTTGTGCGTTCCAGGCGGTAAGGAATGCGCCGCAGGAATTCGGCTTCATCGAAGGAGTGCAGGCGTTGCTCTGTGATGGTGGCAGACATCGTTTACCTCCGGTTACGGTGGATACGAAACGTTCTGCCCAGGCATCCCGGTCTTTGTTGTGTATGACGAATGGCAAATCAACACTGTGACCCACCTCACACCGCATGGCTAAATGTTCGTTAATCGACATGAGGACGCGGCGTAAACCCGGCGCAAATGCGCCTTGTGGCCCGGTGCGGAACGGCGTGTTACCAAATCGCGGCGTCGCCGCAGGCGGAGAAGCAGACGGATGCCCACGATGACCATGCCAGCACGATGAGCGCCAGTACCATGAGCGCCGGTACCATGAGCGCCGGTACCATGAGCGACAGTACGATCGCGCCGGGCGATTCCGCTCTCGCCGACCGCCTGCGCCGCAACATCCAGGGTGCGGTGTTGTTCGATCGCGCGGATCGCGGCCGCTATGCCACCGACGCATCGATCTACCAGGTCGAGCCGCTGGGCGTGATCGTACCGAAGACGATCGACGACGTGGCCGCGGCTCTTGCCATCGCACGAGAAGAGGGCATACCCGTGCTGCCACGCGGCGGCGGTACCAGCCAGTGCGGGCAGACGGTCAACCGAGCGCTGGTGATCGATTGTTCCAGGCACCTGAGCAACATCCTGCATATCGATCCGGAGGCACGGACCGCGCTGGTGGAGCCCGGCGTCGTCCTCGGCCAGATCAACACCGCGCTGCGCTCCCACAAACTGTTCTTTTCCGTCGATCCTTCGACGCATGCGCGCTGCACCATCGGTGGCATGGCCGGGAACAACTCGTGCGGTTCGAAATCCATCCGCTACGGGCTGATGGCGGATAATGTTCGCGCGATCGACGCAATCCTCGCCGACGGCACCCGGCATCGCTTCGGCGCGGTGCCGGACAATCTCGGCGCCGACATGCCGGCGCATATCGCGGAGCTGATCCAACGGCTGCGTTCGCTCGGCGCGGCGGAAGCGGAAGAGATCGCCGCGCGCTTTCCCAAGCAGCTTCGCCGCGTCGGCGGTTATAATATCGACGTGCTGACACCCGCCTCGCGTGCCGCCGGGCGCGAGAACCTGGCACGATTGCTCGTGGGTTCCGAAGGCACGCTGGCGTTCTCCGCCGCGCTGGAGCTGACGCTGCATCCGCTGAAGCCGCGCAAGGTGCTGGGCATTTGCCAGTTCCCCAACTTCCGCCGCGCCATGGCAGCGTCGCAGCACATCGTGAAGCTGGATCCGGAGGCGGTGGAGCTGGTCGATCGCACCATGATCGACCTCGGCCGCGGCATTCCTATCTTCCGCGCCACCATCGACAACATGCTGCTCGGCGAGCCGGACTCGCTGCTGATCGTTGAATTCCACGGCTTCGAGGACGCTCCGCTTTACGCCAAACTTGCCGAGTTGGACACGCTGATGGCCGATCTCGGTTTGCCGGGCCAGGTGGTGCGCGCGATCGATCCGGCGTTCCAGGCCGACATTGCCAGCGTGCGCGAGGCCGGGCTCAACATCATGATGTCGATGAAGGGCGACGGCAAACCCGTGTCGTTCATCGAGGACTGCGCGGTGGATTTGGCAGACCTCGCCGACTACACCGAACGCCTGAACGACGTGTTCGCAAAACACGGCACCAAAGGCACCTGGTACGCGCACGCCTCGGTCGGCTGCCTGCACGTGCGCCCGGTGCTGAGCATGAAGGACCCCGCCGACGTGCGCACCATGCGCGCAGTCGCCGAGGAATGCTTCGCCCTGGTACGCGAGTACAAAGGCTCGCACAGCGGCGAACACGGCGACGGCCTCGCGCGCAGCGAATTCAACGAGACGATGTTCGGCAGCCGCATCGCGCGGGCCTTCGAGACGGTGAAGGACGCGTTCGACCCATCCGGCATGCTGAACCCCGGCCGGGTCGTGCGTCCGCCGCGCATGGACGACCGCACCTTATTCCGTTACGGCCCCGGTTATAGTGCCGCCGCGGGCTTCACGCCGAAACTGGATTGGTCGGACTATCCCGGCCCACTCGGCGGCATGCTGTCCGCGGTGGAAATGTGCAACAACAACGGCACCTGCCGCGCCTTCGATGCCGGCGTGATGTGCCCGTCCTTCCGCGTCACCCGCGACGAGGTGCACCTGACCCGAGGCCGCGCCAACACGTTGCGCCTGGCGCTGACCGGACAGCTCGGCGCCGACGCGATGGCGTCGGATGCGCTGGCCGATGCGATGCATCTCTGCGTGTCCTGCAAGGCGTGCCGGCGCGAATGCCCGACCGGCGTCGATATGGCGAAGATGAAGCTGGAAGTGCTGGCGGCACGGGCCGAACGGCACGGCGTGAAGCGGCGGGAATCGATGATCGCCGATCTGCCGCGGTTCGCGCCGATCCTCGGCCGCATCGCGCCACTGGCCAATCTGCGCAACCACCTGCCGCCGCTGCGCGCGCTGATGCAGCGCACGCTCGGCATCGCGGCGTCGCGCCCCCTGCCCGCCTGGCGCCGCGACTTCTTTCGTGACTCGGAAGCCGACGCACTCGCGCCGGCACGACCGCGTGGCGAGGTGCTGCTGCTGGCCGATACGTTCAACCGCTGGTTCGAGCCTGAAAACCTGCGCGCCGCGCTGCGCGTGCTCGCCGCCGCCGGCTATCGCGCAATCATGCCGGAACGCCGCGGCCGTCCGCTGTGCTGCGGCCGCACCTGGCTCGCCGCCGGCATGCTGGACAAGGCGCGCGAGGAAGCGCGGCGCACCATGGGGCGGCTCGGCGGCGACCTGCCGGTGATCGGCCTCGAACCGTCCTGCTTGTTCACGCTGCGCGACGAGTTCCGGTCGCTGCTGCCAAGTGCCGCGGCCGACTCGCTGGCGGGACGCGCGATGCTGCTGTCGGAGTTCCTGGCAAAGGAAAAGCCGGAGCTCGCGCTGCGGCCGTTGCCTGCGACCGCGCATGTGCACGGCCATTGCCATCAGAAATCGTTCGGCGCGTTTCCGGCCGCGATTTCGACGTTGCAACGCATTCCGGAACTCAACGTGAAGCCGATCGTGTCGTCGTGCTGCGGCATGGCCGGCACCTTCGGCTACCAGGAAGAAACCCAGGAGGTGTCGCACGCGATGGCGGAAGCCTCGCTGCTGCCCGCGGTGCGCAGCGCGGCGGCCGAGGACCTTGTCGTGGCCGACGGTACATCGTGCCGGCACCAGATCCGCGATCTCGCCGGCCGCGCGGCGATCCATTCGGTACGTGTGCTGGAGCGTGCGCTGACATGACCACGGCAGACGACGTGCTGAGCTTCTGGTTCGAAGACGACCCACGAAGATGGCGGAAGGTGTGGTTCGTGCGCGAGGACGCGTTCGATGCCGCCTGCACTGAATTCGCCGACGCGTCGCGCGCGGCACGCGACGGCGCGTTCGATCACTGGGCCGAAACGCCCCGCAGCATGCTCGCGCTGATCATTCTGCTCGATCAGTTCTCGCGCAATCTGCATCGCGGGTCGGGCGAGTCTTATGCCGCGGATGCACAGGCACGCGCACTGGCGCGGCGTGCGGTCGCGCAGGGATTCGACCGGCAGCTTGGCTGGGTTGAACGGATCTTTGTCTATCTGCCGTTCGAACACTCGGAGAATCTCGCGGACCAGGACGAGGGCGTGCGGTTGTTTGAAACGCTGCGCATCGCGCTGGGTGATTCTGGGCCGGAGTCTGCGTATCGCCACCGCGGCGTGATCCGCCGGTTCGGCCGCTTCCCGCATCGCAACGGGATGATGGGCCGCGACAGCACGGACGCGGAGCGCGCGTTCATGGCAGCGTACGGCAGGGGATTCTAACGGAGACCAACCTGTCATTGCGAAGCCGCAGGGTGGAAGCAATCTCGTTCGTGCATAGCGGGTCAGCGGGATTGCTTCCTCGGATGAAGCCCGAGGACCGCTCCAACCCTAACAAGAAACAAGGTCCCCCCTCCCCTTGAGGGAGGGGGTTAGGGGGAGGGGTCGATTTGTGCGCCTTGACCCCTCCCCCTAACCCCCTCCCTCAAGGGGAGGGGGGAATATACCTCACTGTTTCATCCAGGGCGGGTCCGCCCTCGGCCGGTGGGAACTCGCAATGTCAGAGGGTGGAAACGACCGCCGCGGGCTTGACATTGAGCAGGCAGCGCTGATGTATATACGTGGATTGACGGCGCATTTGGCCGCCTGGGGCCGTGCGCCAACCGACCCGCCGCAATGGAGAACCTATGCCCACCACCCGCGCGTTTCGCTCAGGCAACAGCCAGGCGGTGCGAATTCCCGCTGAGCTAGCCTATGCCGATACCAGCGTCGATCTGACCATCACGCGGCATGGTGACGTCATCACCATCATTCCCATGCGGCAGGACCTGAGGACGGCGGTGGAAATGTTGCGCTCCATGCCCAAGCCGTCCTGCGTGGAGCGCCGCGAACCGATCGAAATGCCCGACCGGGATTGATCTGTGGCGTATCTCATCGACACCAACGTCGCTATCCATGCCAGGGATGGTACGGACGCGGTGCTCGACAGGTTGGCAGAGCATGATCGGGCCGTGTTGCTGTCCGCGCTCAGCCTCGCGGAATTACAGCGCGGCATCTACAAATACCCAGCCAACACGGTGATACGGCGCGTGCGCCTCGAAGTGCTGCTGAAGCAGCTCCCCGTGCTGCCGTTCGATGCCGCCGCTGCCGAAGCGTACGGCCGAATCATCGCGCAGTGCGGATGGGCGAGAGGGCGGGATTACGACCGGATGATCGCGGGTCATGCGATCAGCACTCATTGCGATATCGTTACAGACAATGAAGCGGATTTCCAAGATATTCCGGGGATCGAAATTGAGAATTGGCTGAAACCCCGACGAAGCGTGACGTGACGGGAAGGGTCATCACGCCGCCTTCGCCTGTCCGACGATCCCGATCAGCGCACCCAGCGTATCGCGCGCGAAACGCAGGCGCGTCGCCACGTCCATCTCGCGGCTGATCGCCAGCTTGTGGTCCGGGCGCAGCCGCACCAGGCCGCCCTTGCTGGACAGCCACGCCACCAGGCCCGCCGGATTGGAAAACGCGTTGCCGCGGAACGTCAGCACCATGCCTTTCGGGCCGGCCTCCAGCTTCTCCACGCCGGCATCGCGGCAGCCGCGTTTCAGTGCGACGACGCCGAGCAGGTTATCGACCTCGGATGGCAGGGGACCGAAACGATCGACGAGTTCGGCGGCCATTGCCTCGGTTTCCGCGTCCGACGCCAGCGCGCCGATGCGGCGGTACAGGCCCAGGCGCACGGGCAGGTCGCGCACGTAGTTCTCGGGGATAAGCACCGGCAGACCGAGCGAAATGTTCGGCGTCCAGTCGCGTTCGTGCGCGCCGCCGCGGCGGCCCTCGCCGGCGCGGACCTCGGCGACCGCGTCCTCCAGCATCTGCTGGTACAGCTCGATGCCGACCTCGCGGATATGCCCCGATTGCTCGTCGCCGAGAAGATTGCCGGCGCCGCGAATGTCGAGGTCGTGCGAAGCAAGCGTGAAGCCGGCGCCCAACGCGTCCAGCGTCTGCATCACGGTCAGCCGCTTTTCCGCTGCCGCCGACAGCCGCAAATTCGGCGGCCAGGTCAGATACGCGTAGCCGCGCTGCTTGCCGCGCCCGACACGGCCTCGCAGTTGGTAAAGCTGCCCCAGGCCGAACATGTCGGCACGATGGATCACCAGCGTGTTGACCGCCGGCATGTCCAGGCCGCTTTCCACGATGTTAGTCGATAACAGGATATCGTATTTGCCGTCGCTGAACGCGGTCATCACGCGTTCCAGTTCGGTCGGCGCCAGGCGGCCGTGCGCCTGCGCCATCCGCGCCTCGGGCACGATCTCGGCCAGACGTTCGGCCATGCGTGGCAGGTCCTCGATGCGCGGCACCACGCAGAACACCTGGCCGCCGCGGAAGCGCTCGCGTTGCAGCGCCTCGCGGATCACCACGCTGTCGAACGGCATGATGAACGTGCGCACTGCCAGGCGATCGACCGGCGGCGTGGAGATAATGCTCATCTCGCGTACCCCGGTCAGCGCAAGCTGCAAGGTGCGAGGGATCGGCGTCGCGGTCAGCGTCAGCACATGCACGTCGGCCTTCAACTGCTTCAGCCGTTCCTTATGCGCCACCCCAAAGTGTTGCTCTTCGTCAACCACCAGCAACCCAAGTTCGGAGAACACCACTGACTTCGACAGCAGCGCATGCGTGCCGACAACGATGTTCACCGTGCCATCGGTCAGGCCGCGCTTCACCTCGGCTTGTTCCTTGGCCGGAACCATACGCGAGAGCTGCGCGACCTTCACCGGCAGCCCGGCGAACCGTTCCGAGAACGTGCGGAAATGCTGGCGCGACAGCAGCGTGGTCGGCACCACCACGGCGACCTGGCAGCCAGACATCGCGGCCACGAAGGCGGCACGCAGCGCGACCTCGGTCTTGCCGAAACCGACATCGCCGCAGATCAGCCGGTCCATCGGGCGGCCGGACGCCAAATCCTCCAGCACGTCGGCGATGGAGCGCGCCTGGTCTTCGGTCTCGGCGAAGGGGAAGCGGGCGCAGAATTCGTCCCAGGCGCCCTCGCCCGGCAGCATCACCTCGGCCTCGTGGATCTGCCGCGTGGCGGCGATGCGGATCAGCTCGCCCGCCATGTCGCGGATGCGCTGCTTCATCCGCGCCTTGCGGGTCTGCCAGCCGACGCCGCCCAGCTTGTCCAGCGCCACGCCCTGCTGTTCGGACCCGTAGCGCGACAGGACTTCGATGTTCTCGACCGGCAGGTACAGTTTCTCGCTGCCGTCGTAGATCAGCCGCAGGCAGTCGTGCGGCGCGCCGGTGACGTGCAATGTCTCCAGGCCGTCGTAGCGGCCGATGCCGTATTCCTGGTGC
Organism: Acetobacteraceae bacterium; assembly: GCA_036489395.1. Taxonomy (GTDB): domain Bacteria; phylum Pseudomonadota; class Alphaproteobacteria; order Acetobacterales; family Acetobacteraceae; genus JASHVB01. The sequence goes on from DASXFW010000221.1 coordinate 8,056, forward strand.
ACGACCAGGTCGCCCTCGGCGATTTCCGTGGCCTCGGCGATGAACTGGTCGGCGCGCTTCCGCCGCCGCGGCGGCCGGCTGATCCGTTCGCCCAGCAAATCCTGCTCGCCCACCAGCGCGAGGCGTTCGGCGACGAAGCCGCGCTCCACCCCCAGCGTGACCAGCGACACCGAGCCGGCCGGCTTGCGGCGCACCGCGACCCAGCTTTCCTCCTGCGCCACGTCCTTGAAGCGGTGCTCGCGCAGCAGGTTGGCGATGCGCTCGCGGCTGCCGCGGGTCCAGGCGGCGATGACGATGCGGCGGCCGTCGGCGGTCCAGCGCTCGGCCTGGGCGCGAAGCTGGTCGAACACGTTGATGCCGGGGCCGCCGCCGGTTTGGGCGAACACCGGGCCGGGGCGGCCGCCGCCGTCCACGCCCTGTGCGCCGTCCGGCATGGCGAAGGGGCTGAATGCGAGCAACGGACCGAACGACAGCATTTCGTCCCAGTCGTGGCGGTCCAGGTAGAGGCGGTCGGGGGGCAGCGGGCGGTACGGCACCTCGCCGTCGCGGGGGATGCCGCGGCGGGCGTCGTAGTGGTCCGCGATCATTTCCAGGCGGGCGGTCAGCGCTGCGTCGGTCTGGTGGTCGAGGCTGACCGAGGCGTCGGGCAGGTAGTCGAGCAAGTTCTCCATCGTGGGGTGGAAGAGCGGGACCCAGTGCTCCATGCCGGGATGGCGGCGGCCGTCGGAGATGGAGTGGTAGATCGGGTCGTTGGCCGCCGGCTGGCCGAACAAGTCGCGCCAGGCCGTGCGGAAGCGGGCGATGGCGTCCTTGTCGAGCGGCACTTCCGACACCGGGCGCAGGGTCAGGCGCTGGCGGCGGTCGGCGCTGCGCTGGCTGCTGGGGTCGAAGACGCGGATCGACTCGATGGTGTCGCCAAACAGGTCGAGGCGGACGGGGTCGGGCTCGCCGGCGGGGAAGATATCGATGATGCCGCCGCGCATGGCGTATTCGCCGGGTTCCATGACGGTGCCGGCGCGGCCGTAGCCGTTGGCTTCCAAAAATTGCGCAAGTTGTTCGGGTTGGACGGTGCCGCTCACACGCAGGTCGAGGCTGGCGCCGGCGAACGCGGCACGCGGCGGGACGCGCTGCACCAGGGCGTTGACGGTGGTCAGGACGATGCGGGGGTGGGTCGGCTTTTCCAGCAGGCGCGCCAGGGTGGCGATGCGCTCGGACACCAGCGCCGGGTTGGGGGAGACGCGGTCGTAGGGCAGGCAGTCCCAGGCGGGGAAGCGCAGGATCTCGGCTTCCGGCATGACGAAGGCGAGCGCTTCGGCGAGGCGGGCCATGCGGGCGTCGTCGCGGGCGACGTGCAGGACGACGCCGGCGTACTCGCGGCGGCGCTGGGCGAGGAGGAAGGCGTCCCAGCCCTCGGGGGCGGCCCAGACCTGGATCGGCGTTGTCATGCGGGTTGGGCCTGTGGGTTAGCGAACCGCGCCCTGCGTCCAGGATTCCGGTGCATGGAGTCCTGCCGTCGCTTATGGCCGGCCCGCGCTGCCTTCAAGGTGCATGGGCTTTTGCCGGCCGCGCGGACGGCGGCGTCGCTTCTGCCCCAGGCGTTTTCGTCCCGCCGGCCGGTCCGGTACTCAGCGATTGCGTTCTTTGCGGCTCTTTGCGTTTTATGCGTTGCTTCTTGCTTCAGTGGCGCTGGGTCCGGGGCACTGGCCGCAGGATTTCCCCGATTCGCGGCCAAGAAAGCGGGGAACGCAAAAAACGCAAACAGGCGCAAAAAACGCAATCGGGCATAGCGCCAGGCCTCAGGCTCACCGTGCCTGGGGCTCCCGCTGCGACTGGGTACGCGCCACCCTGCCGCGCCTGCTTGCGGGCGGTATATCGGCCGTGACGCGGCTCGACTGACGACGGCGACAGGCATCATCGGCACCAGTTGGGGAAACCGGCCGCAACGGGCAAGCCCTGATTGTGCACGGCCGGGATGCACATGGGTGGAACGGTCGGGGGTGTGGCGCAGCCGGTCACGGGGCTGGCTCGGACGGCGTGGCGGCGCGGTGCAGGACGTACTCGCGGATGCGCACCAGCATCGGCGGGGCTTCGTCTGGGATGGGGCGGCGGCCGGTCAGCCAGTCCGCCAGGTCGGTGTCGGGGAGTTCGAGCAGCTCCTCCAGGGCGTCGAGGTCGGCGGGGGTGAAGCTGTCCAGGCTGGCGCGGACGAAGCCACCGATCATCAGGTCGTTCTCGAACGTGCCGCGGTGGGTGGCGCGGAACAGCAGGCGGCGGCGGCGTGTGTCGAGGGGGTCGGGTTCTGGGTTCGGCATCGGATGGGGTTCATAGAACCGGCGGGCGGGTGGGACCAAGCCCTGTGGTGCGGTGCCTCGGTATTCATCCGTGACGCGCTGGCGACGGACACGAGGTCACGGGCTGGGTTGGCGGGGGGGTGATCTGGACGCTCCGCTGCGGATCCGAATGTCGCCAGTGGAGTGAAAACCACGCTGCGTGCGCGCTTTTGCCTTCCTGTTGCAGTAGGCCGTCTGCTGGCTTTCCGCCCAATCCAGTCAGTCCGCTTCGCGCCCAGGTTGGTCGCCCATGCCAATCAGCTTATTCCTCGAATGCAGACGTAGAATAGGTCTTTTGGTAAGTGACCTTGCGAAGCGTACGGAGAGTCCCAAATGCCGAATCTGAAATACGCCGCCTTCGAGCCCGCCGACCCTTATTTCGAGCTGGTTCGAGAAGCGCTAGGCCACCTTGTTGATGGCGAACACTTCTTCGACATCGTCACCGACGACGTCGTTTACGAGGTTCTCTACGACTTCCCCGGTTGGCCTCGCGTTATCCAGGGGCGAGCCGCCCTGATGGCCCAGTTCATGGGCTATGTCGGCAACATCGCGCTTCAATCCGCCAACAAGCTTATTACCCACAAGACAGACCATGCCCGTGTTGTCGTCATCGAATACGAGGTCCATGGGACCATCCTCGCGACAGGCGCGAAATACAACAACCGGTTCTGCTCAATCATCAAGATTGAAAACCGGAAGATCGCGCACTGGAGAGACTACATGGACTCTCTCGCGGCCTGGAATGCATTGACGGCTCATCAAAGTTAATGCCATGCGGCAAATCCTGATGAAAAGATGAGCCCGAGGGGGAAGCGCTCGGCGAGTCGAGCTGTCGCCGATGCAGCTCGCCGCACGGCTCACCGGCCTCTTTCCATCGGCGAAGCTCATGCGCCGCATCATGGCCGCCGAGCATTTGTTCACCCCGGACCGGGCAGACTGCTCCCGGCCAGGAAGCGACATTCGCCGAGTGGCACAGAGTGGTAAAAAGGCGCCAACTCAACCCAGAGAACACAGGTAGTGAGGCACTATCCCGCCGTCTGCATTGGGACTGGTATGCCGGACGGACCAAACTCGGTGCCCGCCAGGTAAGTATGCAGGGCCGCGACCACCTGTGCGCCTTCACCGACCGCTGAGGCAACTCGCTTCACCGATGTTGCGCGTACGTCGCCGATCGCAAACACACCGCGGCGTGTCGTCTCCAGTGCATGGCGTCCACCGCCCGCCTCGGCTCCGGTCAGAACGAAGCCTTTTGCATCAACGGCGATCCCGGAACCCTTCACCCAATCGGTATTTGGATCGGCGCCGATAAACAGGAAGAGGTGATTGATCGGGCGCCGCACCTCCTCGCCGCTGTCGCGGAGCTTCCAACGCACGGCGTGGAGCACGCCGTCGCCGCCTTCAAGAGCGCTGATCGTCGCGCCAGTCACGACTTCGATATTGGGTAGGCCCCTGATGCGGTCCACCAGATAACGTGACATCGTTTCCGCGAGGTCGGAGCGCCGGATCAGCATCGACACTTTCGCGCCCTGGCTTGCCAGGTACACGGCGGCTTGCCCCGCGGAGTTACCGGCGCCGACCAGCGCAACCTCTTGATTGCGGCAAAGCCTGGCTTCGAATGGCGACGCCCAGTAATGGACGCTCGACGCCTCGAACGCATCGAGGTTCTCGACGTCAAGCCGCCGGTAGCGCGCGCCGGTCGCGAGCACGACCGCACGGGCTTTGGCGCGCTCGCCGAATTGCAGACTGAGCGTGAAGGCCCCATCTGCTCCGTCCGCGCCGAGACTCGTCGCCTCGTCGGGAATCGCCATCTCGGCGCCAAATTTCTGCGCTTGATTGTAGGAGCGCGCCATCAGTGCCATGCCGGTTATTCCGGTCGGGAACCCGAGATAGTTTTCGATCCTGGTCGATGCGCCGGCCTGGCCGCCGAACGCGCGGCAATCGAGGACCAGGACGGACAGTCCTTCCGACGCTGCATAGACGGCCGTCGCAAGACCGGCTGGCCCGGCGCCGACAACGGCAACATCGTAAACGCGATCCGGATCGATCGGCCCCACCAGACCAAGGCAACGCGCCAGTTGGTCCTCGCCGGGATTACGTAGCAATTGTCCGTTCGGACACAGCGCGATTGGCAATTGGCCCGGGTCGATATGGAAGCGTTCGATCAGGGTTTTGGCCGCCGGGTCGCTCTCCGGATTGAGCAACTGGAACGGATGACCGTTGCGGCGCAGAAAACCCTGCAGCCGCAGCACATCGCCGTTCTCGGCGCGGCCGAGGATGATCGGTCCGCCGGTGCCGGCCTGCAGGATGGCGACCCGGCGTAAGATCAACGCGCGCATGATGCGCTCGCCAAGCTCGGCCTCCGCGATCAACAACGCGCGCAGGCGCTCCGGCGGGATGATCAGCGCCTCGACCGATTGCTCCGCAACGGCGTCCGCCAGCGCCGGCCGGCCGGCTAATTGCGCCAGCTCGCCCATGAAGTCGCCCTCGCCGTACGTGACGATCGGTTGGTGCGCGTCCAGATAATCGTGCTCGGTGACAGCGACACTGCCAGCGAGGACGACGACAAGACCCGGAGCAACCTGGCCGGCAGTCATGAGCCTCTCGCCGGCGGTATAGCCGTGAATCTCACCGAACCGGCGAACGCGTTCGACTTCCGATGGGTCGAGCCTGGGAAATGTCTGATCTTGCCGTTGTTCGAAAATGGACCGGGATGATTGTGCCATGATGTTCCGCCGCCCGAGGTGGCTGAGCCATAGACTCCACTTTGTGCCGACACAATACGGCGAACGCAGCCTGACCGTTCGACCGCCATCGCTACTCGGCCTCCTTGCGCAAGACAGCTTCCAGGCGTCGAGGTGCGCCCCACCTCCCGGAGGCCTCGCCAGTAAGCCGCTGGAAGGCTACTAACTGTGTTAGGTTATTTTCCTTGACATTCCCCACGACCTGCCATATACACAAGCCGTTATGGGCGACCCTCACACCGCTCCGGCCGAAGCCTATGCCCCCGATCCAGATCGGGCAGACCCGGATTCGCCCCCGCTGATGCCGGAATGGCTCGCCTACCTCATCGCCCTGGTCATCCTGTTCATTATCGAGACCTTCCAGGCCCTGGAACAGCGCCACGCGCACCGGCTGGCCTCGCGCCCCGTTGGCCGGCCGGCCCAGCCGCGCAATTCCGCGGAACCGCCAGCCGCCGCGATCGGCAGCCAGCCGGGCCATGTGACCACCCGCTCGCACCGCGGCCATGGCGTCGCGCCGGTATGCCTGGACCTGTCGCGGACACGCGCGGCATTGCTGGAGAAGCTTCGGGCGGCCAATGTCGAGCCGTCCTTGTGGTCGCAGCTTGAAGCCCTCGGCATTGTGCCCGGCCCGATCGGTCCGGACACCGCGGCCACGCCAACCGCGCCGGCGGTGGCACCGCTTTGCGTCGCGCGCCTCCGCCGTGCTCCGCGCAAGTTCGCGCCCGCCCGCCCCCAACATGCGGTCTCGCCCATACCGTGGCGGCAGATCGCCCATGCCGGCACTGGTCCGCCGACCGGCCCGCCGGCTGTCTCGCGCTACCAACCCTCTTACGCCTGACGCACGTTACGCCTGACGCACGGGGCCAGAGCATGGCTGGCCCCGCCGTCCTGATTCCTGCCAACCGAATGTCGCGCGCGAGGCCATGGCACAAAGCGGACGCGCCGCCAGACCAACATCCCCCCGTCATGGCCAGGCCATGCCCACGGGCTTGACCCGAGGGTTGACCGGGCCATCAACCAACGATCGACCGTGCGAAGATGGCCGGATCCAGCCTGGGCATGACGGGATGGGACGGGCCGTCACCAGCAACCCCGCCCCCGTCAGTGCCCCTGCCCCGGCGGCAGCTTCGCCGGCCCCACCTTGCGCAACAGCAACACCAGCGGCGTCGTGATCAGGAACGCCAGCATGATGGTACGGAACGCATCCGCGTAGGCCATCGTCGAAGCCTCGCGATACGCGATCTCCCGCAGTTGCTCCAGCGCCGCGAGATGCCCAGCCGGAGCGGACCCCAGCACCGTCGTCAGATGCGTATCCAGACCCGCCAGCATCCTGTTCATTGCGCCATTCGCGGGAGTCAGGTTGGACGCGATGTTCAGAAAATGCAGATTGGTCCGGTCGTTCAGCACGGCGCCGCACACCGCGATGCCGACCGCGCCGCCGAGATTGCGCATCATGTTGAACAACCCGGACGCGTATTTCAGCCGCGCCGGCGGCAGGCTGCCGAGGCCCAGCGTGACGCTCGGCGCCACCGCGAAGACCTGCGGGAAGCCGCGCAGGATCTGCGGCCATAGAAGCTGATCGCCGCCCCAGTCATGCGTGATGAAACTGAAGCTCCACATCGCGAGGCCGAAACTGGCCAGGCCGAACATCATCAGCCAGCGCAGATCGATCCGCCGCCCCAGGGTGACATAGACCGGCACGCCGATCAGCGACGCGACTCCGGTGGAGAACACCGCCACGCCGGTCTGCCACGCCGAGAACCCGCGCACGTAACCCAGGAACAACGGCGTCAGGTAGATTGTGGAGAAGATGCCCAGGCCGGTGACAAAGGACAGGATGCAGCCGACGCTGAAGTTGCGATTGCTCAGCGCGCGCAGATCGACCACCGGCTGCGCGTAGGTCAGGCTGCGAATGACGAACAGCGTGCCGGAGATCAGGGAGATCCATGCGCAGGCGCGGATGGTGTCGTCGCTGAACCAGTTCCAGCGCGCGCCTTCCTCCAGCACGTATTCCAGCGTGCTGAGGGCGATCGCCATCAGCGCGATGCCCGGATAGTCGGCGCCTCGGATCAGCGACAGGTCGGGTTCGTCGATATCGACCAGTGCCACGACGGCGAACGTCACCAGCAGGCCCGGCACCACGTTGATGTAGAACAACCAGTGCCAGTCGAGCGTATCGGTGATGAAGCCGCCGATGACGGGACCGAGCGTTGGCGCGATCGACGCGATGCTGCCGACCACGGCAGCGGCATAGACGCGGCGCTGGCCATCGAAATAATGGAAGGACGACGTGAAGACTGTCGGGATCATCGACGCGCCGAGCAAGCCTTGCAGCGCGCGGAACGCGATCATCGAGTCGATGCTCCAGGCCAGGCCGCACAGCATGCTGGCCAGAGTGAAGCCCAGCGCGGAGGCGGCGAACAGCCAGCGGGTGGAGAACACGCGCGTCAGCCAGCCTGACAGCGGGATCATCACGATCTCGGCGATCAGGTAGGCGGTCTGCACCCAGCTTATCTGGTCCTGCGCCGCCGACAGCCCGCCGCCGATATCGGCGAGCGACGACGCGACGATCTGGATGTCCAGCAGTGCCACGAACATGCCGACGCACATCACGCCGAACGGCAGCACGCCGCGCACCAGGCTCTTTTGCTGGATGGTCATCAGTCGTGTCCGGTGGTGACGCTGACGGTGGTGGACAGGCCCGGCCGCAGCAGGCCGAGCTCCCCGGCGTCGCCGTCGAGCATGATCCGCACCGGCACGCGCTGCACGATCTTGGTGAAGTTGCCGGTGGCGTTCTGCGGCGGGATGACGCTGAACACGGCGCCGGTCGCGGGCGCGAGGCTGGCGACCCGGCCGTGGAAGGTGCGGCCGGGCAGCACGTCGGCCACGACCGTGGCGGGATCGCCGGGCTTCATACGTGCGATCTCGTCTTCCTTGAAGTTTGCGTCCACCCACAGGCCGCTCGCCGGCACGACGGACAGCAGGTCCGTGCCGGTCGCCACGTAGGCGCCGACCTGGGCGGAGCGGCTGCCGATATAGCCGGCGACCGGCGCGGCGATCTCGGTGTAGCCGAGGTTCAGTCGCGCGGTGCGCAGGTCGGCGTCGGCCTCCGCCACGTCGGCCTGGGCAGCGGCGAGGTCGGTGTCCAGCACGGCGAGCTGCTGGTTGGCCGCCTGCAACGCGGCCTGCGACGCGAGCACCGCGGCCTGCGCGGACTTGTCGCCGGCTTGCGCCTTCTGCGCCGCCTGGCGCGACGCGGCGGCGGTCTGCGCCAGCACGCGGTAACGCGTCGCGTCCTCGGCGGCGAACTCCGCCTGCGCGTGCTTCGCCGCCAGGTCGGCCTGTGCCTGAGCGATGATCGAGTGCTGTAGCACGCGCCTCGCCAGCAGGTTGGCGAGTGCGGCCTGGCGCGACTGCAACACGGCCTCGGCGTGGCGCAGCGCGGCCTGGAAGTCTTCGGAGTCGAGGCGGATCAGCGTCTGGCCGGCCTCCACGCGCTGGTTGTCGCGCACCAGGACCTGGCGGACGAAGCCGGCGACGTGCGGGGCGATCGGCGTGACGTCGGCGCCGACATAGGCGTCGTCGGTGGTTTCGACGAAGCGGCCGACGGTCCACCAGTGCTGGGCGTAGGCGGCGGCGCCGAGCGCGGCGGCCAGTCCCAGCGCCGCCAGGGCCGCGCGCTTGCGGATGATGGGTTTACGGCGGATCGCCGCAGCGGGGACCGTGATGTCTCGGTCGAGCACCTGGTCGCTCATGCTGCTGTCTCCGCGCTGGCTGGGGCGTCGCCCAGCAGGCCGGCACCGTGGCGGGCGCGCTGGCGGGCGTCCGCGGCTGGGCCAGGCGCGCTGCGGAACGTGTCCGATGTCATGACCTTACCGCTGGCGCGATCGACCAGGACCGGGTCGGCGGGGCGGCCGGTCTCCTTGTCGATGACGATGACGCTGGATCCTTCCGTGGCGAAATGCCGGTTGCCCCAGGCGAGCAAGGACCAGAGGACGGGGCGGAAGTCGCGGCCTCGGTCGGTGAGGACGTATTCGTGGCGCGGCGGGTGTTCCTGATACAGGCGGCGTTCCAGCAGGCCGCTGTCCACCAGGGCGCTGAGCCGGCGGGTCAGCATGTTGGGGGCGATGCCGAGGCTTTCCTGGAACTGGTCGAACCGGGTCAGGCCCTGGAAGGCGTCGCGGAGGATGAGGATGCTCCACCACTCGCCGACGCGTTCGAGGCTGCGGGCGATGGGGCAGGACATGTTGCCGAAGCTTTTGCGTTGCATGGGCGGGTGGGTCCCGGCGTGGGTTGCATGATGGAAGCTACTATGGGGTGAGGGATTGCATCATGCAAGTCACTCCGGCGGATTTTTTGGCCCCAACCCCGCGAGAGGCGGCAGCCGGTGTCCTACCTGACTTGCCAAAATTACCTTGACACCAATATGGTGTCAGACTGCCTCCGCGGAAAAGCGGCGGCCCACGTACGACCTGACGCGATCAAAGTGGCGATCGGGTCCCCGGAATCTCTGGCAATCACACGATCGGCGTTCTCCGATGCGCTGTCGCCTGGGTTCGATCGTGCGGGAATTGTCGCGGTAATTCGAAGTATCCAACGTCGGATGTTCTACAAGTCGATGACCACGCTGGCCGATCACCGAACCTGGCAGGACGTCTATCATGTCCCGGCTGACGACCTGACGCTCTACGTCAGGTTCCAGGCTGACGTCGTGACGGAATTCCGGGTGATGGCGTTCAAGGAGAGATGACCATGTCCGCCAACGCACAGGATGTGCCACCGACCATGCATTGCCCGACGACAGGGCAGATCTTGTGCCGCGACACGCGTCCCTTCCCGGTGCGCTACAAGGGACACGAGCTTACTGTCGATCTGCCTGGATATTACCCTGATGGACACGGCGAATCGGTCCACGTCGGCGCCGACATGGCGGCTGCGAACGAGGCGCTGCGTCAATTGAAAGAGCAAATCGATGGTGTCCCGTCGCCGGCGACGATCCGCCGCATCCGGCAGAAACTGCGGCTGAGCCAGCGCGCGGCGGGCGACGTGTTCCGGGTCGGCGCCAGGGCGTTCGACAAATACGAACGCAGCCTTGTCGAGCCGAGCGGTCCCACCATCCAGCTTCTGCGATTGCTCGACAAACACCCGGAACTCATCGCGGAGCTTCGCACTTCGCGAACGTAAAGGCCGGTCGGTTCAGCGCTACACCCGGCAGCGCGGGCACCACCATCCGGTTACGACTGCCCATCAAGCACCTTCACTCCGTCGGGGGCGGGAACCCAGCCTTGCGCACTCTTCGTCCAGACAAAGTGGCTGGGCCGCAGCCAGGTCGTGTCGTCGAGCGTGCCGGGTTTCAGGACGAGCATGCCTTGTACGTACCTCGGAATATGATAGATGCGGACGCCGCAGTCCGGACAGAACACGCCAGTGTTCTCGTTGCCGCTGTCAGCGATGCGGGTGAACCGCTTCGTCGGGCCGGTCACTGTCAGGCTGTCTGTCTTGACCAGCATGGACAGGCCGAAGGCGCTGCCCGACTGGCGCTGACACTCTTTGCAGTGGCAGGCCACCAGGCGCATCGGTTCGGCGGTCAGTTCATAACGCACCGAGCCGCATTGGCATCCGCCGGCATAGGGTGCGGACATCAGGTTTTCCTCACATTCCAGAACAACGCGTAGCCCTGCAGCACGTCGGTTATATTGTGCTGATACACCCAGGTTGGAAGGATCTGGCCCAACGGAATATATGGCACATCGACGAATGCCTGCTGCTGTATTTCCGCGGCGATCCGCTTCTGCGCTGCAAGGTCTGGCGCTGCCAGCCATTGGTTGCGCAGCTCTTCCAGCTTCGGACTGGTCGGCCAGCCGAACCGCGCGGCCTTGCCGTTGCCGCGAATCCATACATGCACCGCCGGATCGAACTGATCGAGGCCGGACCAGTAAGTGTAGAATGCGCTCCAGCCGCCCTTCTCCACCGGGTCCTGCTTCGACAGGAACTGCAGCATCGTCGCCCAGTCCATGAAGCGCGCTTCGACGTTCAGCCCGGCCTTCTGCATCATGTCCACGCCGACATCGGCCAGCGCGCGCAAGCTGGGAAAGTCGGACGGCACGGGCACCACGACCTTCTCTCCCTTGTAGCCGGACGCGATGACCGCGCGCTTCACCGCCGCCATGTCGCGCGGACCGGTGAGCACCTGCATGCCGGCATCGCTCGCCATTGGCGACTGCGGACAGAAGATGCCGACGCCGGTGCGCCAGTTGCGATGGTCCGTGGTCTCCGCGGCGATCATGAAGTCCTGTTGATCGACCGCGCCGAGCATCGCTCGCCGCAACGCGGGATTGTCGAACGGCGGCTGCAATTCGTTGAAGCGCAGCCCGCCGAGGAAGCCGAGCGGGTTCGGCGGCGGTACCGTCAGGTTCTTCGCCCGCCGCATCAACGGCAGAAGATCGGCCGTTGGTGCCTCCCACCAATCATACTCTCCCGCCTGCATCGCCGCGGCGGCCGTGGTGGGATCGGGGAGCACGTGCCACTCGACGCGATCGACATGCACGATCTTCGGGCCGGCGATGAAGCTCGGCGTGCCGTGCGGGCGCGGCACGTAGGCGGTGTTCTTTTCATAGACCACCAGCGAGCCGGCGACGCGCTCCTTCGCGATGTAGCGGAATGGGCCGCTGCCGTTCATCTCGGTTATCTGCTTGAACGAATCGGTGTTAGCAAGATACTCCGGCATCATCGCGCAGACGCTGGAGCCGGCCTTGCCCAGCGCCGCGGGCAACAGCGGGAACGGGTGTTTCAGGCGGAAGCGGATGGTGCGGTCGTCCGGCGCGGTCAGTTCGTCCGTCGCGGCCATCAGCGTCTGGCCGAAGCTGTCGCGCTTGCCCCAGCGGCGGATGCTGGCGACGCAGTCGCGCGCCAGTACCCTGCCGCCCTGATGCCAGGTCAGGCCGTCGCGCAACGTGATCAGCCAGGTCCTGCCGTTATCCTCGACGCGATGGCCCTCGGCCATCTGCGGCTGCGGCTGGTAGGTGCCGTCCAGGCCATACAGCGTGTCGAACACCATCATCGCGTGGTTGCGCACGACGTACGCCGCGGACCACACAGGATCGAGCACCGACAGATCGGATTGCGGGATGAACTTCAGCACACGGCTGCCCTGCGCGCGGGCGAGACGCGGCGCAGCGAGCGCGGCGGCGGAGGCGGCCAGGAAGCTGCGGCGGGGAAGGACAACGGGGTTGGGTCTGGCCTGTTGGCGCACGGTAACCTCGGGGATTGGAATGGTCAGACGTTGCCGCGTGTCCGATACGGAGGCAACGAGCATTGTCCGCCCTGTCAGTGCGAGTTGCCACCGGCCGGAGGCGGCCGACCCGCGCTGGATGAAACGGCGTCGGCGGCCTGACGTAGGTTCCCCCCTCCCCTTGAGGGAGGGGTTGGGGGAGGGGTCGAAACGTAAGCATCGACCCCTCCCCCTGGCCCCCTCCCTCAAGGGGAGGGGGGACGCCTTGTTTCTTGTTAGTTGTTACCGGCCGATGGGCCGACCTGCGCTGGATGAAACGTCGGCCTCCTGTCATTGCGAGGCCGCCTGGCCGAAGCAATCCCGGTCGTGACGAGCTGCCGGCGGCTAATCACGGACGAGATTGCTTCGGCCTGGCGGCCTCGCAATGACAGGGGGGGCCAGTTTCTTGTTAGGGGCGCAGGGACGAAGCAATGACAGAGGGGAGGCGGTCCCCACACTCTAACCGCAAGTCAGAGCAGCCCCTCTCGCCGGAAGCTTATCCATTTTGTTCCTGCAACTATAATATGGTCGTGCACCACGATGCGCAGCAGGTCCGCCGCGCGCCGGATCTCCTGCGTCATGGCGATGTCCTCACGCGACGGCGTCGGATCGCCGCTCGGGTGATTGTGCACCAGGATCAGCGCGGTCGCCTGCAATTCCAGCGCACGCTTGACGACTTCGCGCGGATAGACCGGCGTGTGATTGACCGTGCCGCGGCCCTGCGCCTCGTCGGCAATCAGGCGGTTGCGATTGTCCAGATAGAGCACGCGCACTTGCTCGACGGGCTCCAATCCCTGCATCGCCGTCAGGTAGCCGACCAATTTCTCCCAGTGATCCAGCACCGGCAGCGCCTTCACCTCGGCGTGCACCAGGCGCAGCGCCGCTGCCTGGATCGTCTTCAATGCGGCGGCGCCCGCTTCGCCGATGCCATCGATCGTCAGCAGCTCCGGCACCGGTGCGGCAACGACGGCGGCGAAGCTGCCGAAACGGGTGAGCAACGCACGGGCAATCGACTTGGTGTCCCGCCGCGGCAGGGCGAGGAACAACACCATCTCCAGCATTTCATGATCGGCCAGTGCCGCGGGCCCGGCCGCGAGCAAACGCGTGCGCACGCGGCCGCGGTGACCCTCGACGCCGAGCTCGGCCGGATCCGCCGGCGCGAGCGGCGCCAGCAGATCGAGGTTCTCGGCCATTCCCGGCGGAGGTCGGCGCGACCGCGTCATGCCGACGCGGGTTAGCACCGAAGGGTTAACGGATCGTGGCGATCAATGGCCGGGCGGCGCAGCGCAGGGCTCGGTGCCCATGTCCGCAGGAACCGATATTTCGAGCAATTCGAAGGTGTCGGACGTGCCGGTCTCGTTGTGCGGGGTGTCGCCCGGGATCAGCATGGAATCGCCGGCGGACAGCCGCACTTTGCGGTCGGCGAACACCAGGTCCACCCAGCCCGACAGCATATACACAAGCTGAGCTTCGCACTTGTGCACGTGCCAGCCGGTCGCCTTCGACATGCCTTGCTCGGCTTTGGTCACCTGCGCGCGGATTCGTCCGTGCGTGGCGGCAGTGACGCCGAGGTCGCGATACTTGAAGAAAGCGCGCCGGCCTTCGACGTAGGTCGGGTTGGCCGCTGTCGAAACGGCTACTGCCATCGGTTCGATATCCATGCCCGCCTTCCTCCGTTCCCTGTCGTTGAGAGCACGCAGCATGCGCCGGTACGGCGACGGCGGGCAAGCTGGTGCCCACGCTCACGATGCGGTTGACGAGCGACGCCCACACCCGAATCGCCACAGCGGGGCCGCCGCGATGCGGCCCCGTGCGCGCCAGCGCAGCCCTCCGTAGCGTTCAGGGCGGTCCGGTCGCGGCCCTGGCGACACGCAAGATGGCCGCTACGTCGGCGTCTTGCTCCGCCGGAGCGCCCGGCGGACGGCCAGCGGCGCTCAGGGCCAGCACCGGCTCGCGAAACACCTGGGGGAACCTGCGGCTGGCATTCAGCACCCGCCACTGCGTGATGCGGATCAGGCGAGTGAACCGCCCGCCGTTGCGTGCCGCGGCCTGGC
>DASXFW010000270.1:0-27376 GCA_036489395.1 Acetobacteraceae bacterium
AGTTCATGGGGGCGCTCCACGGGAATTCGCCCCAAAACTGCCGCATGGCGATCAAATCGACACCACCCGATTTTCGCCGAAAACCTGTGCGGGATAACGATTTTCAGACAGATCGTTTCAGGTTAACCGGACAGCAGTGATGCCAGATAAATCGCTCCATAGCATCGACCAGTCCGACCAGCGTCAAGAGATCTATGGCCGGATGATCGAAAATCCAGCCCAGTACACCGGCCGGTGCAGGGAGTGCCCGGTTTATGTCGGGATGGAAATCATATCCGACGGACGCCAAGAACAGCAGCATATAGGCTGCCCGGAACAAGTTCCCCTCCGAGGTGAACCCGAAGGTGGCTGCCAGAACGGCGCCCGTGAGGAGGACGCTCTCGCCCCTGATAGAACCGCGGTTCTTCATCGCCTCGACGAACAGCGGGAAGAGCGGGATGACGATCATGGCGACCAGACTGAGAACCCAATTTCCCAGCCTGCTGCGCAGGTCCGGTCGCGAACGAACGGTACGCGGTTCACTCCGCGATGGCACTCGTCCGTTGCGACCGGGATCACTGGCCACGCCCGCCACCCACCGCTGATTGCGGCGTCGGGCGGCTGGCGACCGTCACCGTCGCCTTACTCCGCCGCCGCCCTCGCCGTCTCCCCGCCGACCGCGCCAGAGCTCTTGATCTCCGCCACCTTCGCCTCGTCGAAGTTCAGCACCTGGCGCAGCACCTCATCGGTGTGCTCGCCCAGCAGCGGGGAGCGCTTCACCTCCGACACGCTGTCCGACAGCTTGATCGGATTGCCCACCGACAGGTACTTGCCGCGAGTCGGATGATCGACCTCCACCACCGTGCCGGTGGCACGCAGCGATTGCTCCTCGGCCAGTTCCTTCATCGACAGGATCGGCCCGCAGGGGATGTCGTACTTGTTCAGGATGTCCATGGCCTCGAACTTGGTCTTGGTCATGGTCCACGCTTCGATCGTGGCAAAGATGTCCTTCAGCTTCGGCAGCCGTGCCGGCGGCTTGGCATACTCCGGATCGGTCTTCCATTCCGGCTTGCCGATCACGTCGCAGATCGACTCCCACACCGGCGCCTGCGTGATGAAGTAGATATAGGCGTTGGGATCGGTCTCCCATCCCTTGCACTTCAGAATCCAGCCCGGCTGCCCGCCGCCCGACGCATTGCCCGACCGGGGCACGGCCTCGCCGAACGTGCCATGCGGATACTGCGGATATTCGGTCAGCGGCCCGTGCGCCAGCCGCTGCTGGTCGCGCAGCTTGACACGGCACAGGTTCAGCACGCCGTCCTGCATCGCCACGGTCACCTTCTGCCCGCGGCCGCTATGCGTGCGCTGGAACAACGCGGTGACGATCCCCAGCGCCAGATGCAGCCCGGTGCCGGAATCGCCGATCTGTGCGCCAGTCACCGTCGGCGGGCCATCGTCGAACCCGGTGGTGGACGCGGAACCGCCGGCGCATTGCGCGACGTTCTCATAAACCTTGCAGTCCTCGTACGGTCCGGGTCCGAAGCCCTTGATCGACGCCAGGATCATGCGCGGGTTCAGCTTCTGGATATGCTCCCAGGTGAAACCCATGCGGTCCAGCGCGCCGGGCGCAAAGTTCTCCACCATCACGTCGCAGGTCTTCACCAGGGCTTCCAGCACTTCCTTGCCCTTGGGGTTGCGGCCGTCGATGGTGATGGAGCGCTTGTTGTGGTTCAGCATGGTGAAATACAGGCTGTCCACCTTGGGGATGTCCTGCAATTGCCCGCGCGTGATGTCGCCCACGCCGGGTCGCTCCACCTTGATCACGTCGGCGCCAAACCACGCCAGAAGCTGCGTGCAGGTCGGTCCCGACTGCACGTGGGTGAAGTCGAGGATCTTAACGCCATCGAGTGCTTTGGACATTCTTATGCTCCTGCCTTCTTAGCCAGCGCGCTCTTGGGATTGAGATTGCCGATGTTGCCGCTTTCGCTGCCCGCCGCCGGGTCGATCACCGCGTTGATCAGCGTCGGCTTGCCCGAAACGATGGCCGCGTCCACCGCGCGTTTCAGTTCGTCCGGCGTGGTCGCATTGACGCCGACGCCGCCGAACCCTTCGATCATCTTGTCGTAGCGCGAGCCTTTGACGAACGCCGTTGTCGCCGGGTCGGCACCGCCGCCCATGTTGACACCATCGCCGCGATAGATGCCGTCGTTGTTGAAAACAACAACGCAGACCGGCAGGTTGTAACGGCAGATCGTCTCCACCTCCATGCCGGAAAAGCCGAACGCGCTGTCGCCTTCAACCGCGAGCACCGGATTGCCGGTCTCGACGCAAGCGGCGACGGCAAAGCCCATGCCGATGCCCATGATGCCCCAGGTGCCGACATCCAGACGCTTGCGCGGCTGATACATGTCGATCACGCCGCGGGCCTGGTCGAGCGTGTTCGCGCCCTCGTTCACCAGGATCGCGTCGGGATGTTCCTTGATCACGTCGCGCAGCACGCGCAGCGCCGAGTGGTAGTCCATGGGGATCGAGTTCTTGCCGAGCCGGGTCGCCATGCGGGCGATGTTTTGTTCTTTCTTCGCGTTGATCGCCTGCGTCCATTCCGCCGGCGGCGGCTTCCAGTCTCCGCCCATGCCGCGCAGCAGCGCCGCGACGCAGGAACCAATATCGCCCACGAGAGGCGCGGCGATCTCGACGTTACTGTCCATCTCGCGCGGCTCGATATCGATATGGATGAACTTCTTCGACCCCGGCGGCCCCCACTGCTTGCCCTTGCCGTGACTGAGCAACCAGTTGAGCCGCGCGCCGATCATGAGTACCACATCGCTGTCGCTCAGCACGGTGGAGCGTGCGGCCGCCGCACATTGCGGATGCGTATCGGGCAGCAGCCCCTTCGCCATGCTCATCGGAATGTACGGAATGCCGCTGTTTTCCACCAACGCGCGGATGTCGTCGTCGGCCTGCGCATAGGCGGCGCCCTTGCCGAGGATGATCAACGGACGCTTCGCACCGCGCAGCACATCGAGCGCACGCTCGATGGCGGATGGCGCTGGAATCTGCGCCGGCGCCGGATCGATCACCTTCACCAGCGAGCGTCGGCCGGCCTCCGCCTCCAACACCTGCCCGAACAGCTTGGCGGGCAGATCGAGATAGACGCCGCCGGGACGGCCGGACACCGCGGCGCGGATGGCACGCGCGACGCCGATGCCGATATCGGCCGCATGCAGCACGCGGTACGCCGCCTTGCACAGCGGCCGCGCGATGGCGAGCTGATCCATCTCCTCATAGTCGCCCTGCTGCAGATCGACGACCTCGCGTTCCGACGAACCGCTGATCAGGATCATCGGAAAGCAGTTCGTCGTCGCATTGGCCAGCGCGACCAGCCCATTCAAAAAGCCCGGCGCCGAAACCGTGAGGCAAATGCCCGGCGACTTCGTCAGGAACCCCGCAATCGCCGCCGCATTCCCCGCATTCTGCTCGTGCCGGAACGAGATCACGCGCATGCCCTCGGCCTGCGCCAGACGACCCAGATCGGTGATCGGAATGCCCGGGACGTTATAGATCGTCTTGATGCCGTTCAGCTTCAACGCGTCGATGACCAGGTGGAACCCATCGGTCAGTTCGGCCTCGGATTCGCCGGCGGTCTTTTCAAGTACTGCGGACATTAGTCCCTCCGTGTGATGTCATTGCGCCGGACCGATACTGTCATGCGCCGTCGGACTGTCGTCGCGAGGCCCGCAGCACCCGTCATGGCCGGGCTTGACCCGGCCATCTTCGCACGGTCGATCGTGCGTTGATGGCCGGGTCAAGCCCGGCCATGACGCGTTCCTGCGAGCCTCGCAATGACGCGTTTTGAGGCGCCTCCTCGCCCGCAAGCACACCATCCAGAAAATCACCGAACTTCTCGACATGCGCCGCGAGCCCCAACGTGTGCTCTCGCACCAGGCGCTCGGCGCGGTCCGCATCGTGCGCCGCCAGCGCCGCGATGATGTTGCGATGATCGACGATCGACCGCTGCGCGCGATTGTCCTGCGTCATCGTCACCGCGCGCACCGCACGCATGTGAACGAACAGAGTGTCGGTGAGGCCGGACATCAACGCGACACCACCAAGGCGGATGATCGCCTTGTGGAATGCCATGTTGGCCTGCGAGTACTCCGTCATCTGCCCGGACGGATCGTCATCGAACGCATCGACCAATCCGCGCAGCTCGGCGATGTCCTGATCCGTGATCCGCGGCGCCGCCAGCCGCGCCGCCATGCCCTCGATCGCGGCCCAGACGGTGATCATCTCGACCACCTCGCGCTTGGTCTTCCTCACCACATGAATGCCGCGCCGCGGCACCGAGCGGACAAATCCCTCCTGCTCCAGGATCGACAACGCCTCGCGGATCGGCGTGCGCGACACGCCCAGGTCCTGCGAAAGCTGGCGCTCGTCCAGACGGATTTCGCCAGGCTGGCCGTACAAATCCATTTCGGTGATGGCGCGCTTGATCGCCTCGCAGGCCAGCGTGCGCAGGCCGAGGCTGACTTCCAGCGGCGCGACCTTCAGCCGCGGATACGGGGCATCGTCCGGCACGCTTGTCCTCCGGCGGGCGTTTCTCTCCTGGGCATGCTGCATAATGTATACCAGAGGAGGGCGCAACCCAGGGTGCTGGACCAATTACTGCCGCGTGTGCCCCCGGTCGTTCTGGGCTATACCGGCTCGTGGAGTCTCCACGTGAGGAGCCGAAGCTTGCCGACGCCGCCCGACGATCCGCTGCCGGAGCCGGTTGCCGCATCCCAGCAGAAAAACCTTCTGTCGGTTCTGGACGCGACGCAGGCTATGCTGCGCGAACTCGACGGCACCATCCGTTTCTGGACCAGCGGAGCCGAGCGCCTTTATGGCTGGACGTCCAGCGAAGCGGTCGGCCGCGTCTCGCACGAACTTCTGCAAACGGCCTTCCCCCGCCCGCTGCACGACATCCACGCGGAACTCATCGCCCAGGGCCACTGGCAGGGCGAGCTGATGCATCGCACCCGCGATGGACGCAGTCTGCATGTTGCGACGCATTGGGTGCTGCAACGCGACGAGGCCGGTCAGCCGAGCGGACTGGTTGAGACCAACTCCGACATAACCGAATCCCTGCAAGCCGATGCGGCGATGCGCCGCCTCGCCGCCATCGTCGAATCGTCCAGCGACGCGATCATCGGCAAGGACCTGAAAGGCATCGTCACGTCCTGGAATGGCGCCGCTGAGAAGATGTTCGGTTACACCGCGGGCGAAATCATCGGAAACCCGATCCTGCTGCTGTTCCCGCCCGATCGGGTACACGAGGAAAACGACATTATTGGCCGCATCCGAAGCGGTGGAATGCTCGATCATTACGAAACAGTGCGAATGCGCAAAGGTGGCGCCACCTTCCCGGCTTCCGTCAGCGTGGCATCGATCCGCGATCAGGCGTGCAGCATCGTTGGTGCTTCCAAGATCGTGCGCGATCTCACCGAACAGAAGGAACGGGAACAGCATTTGCGGGAAGTGCAGGCGCAGTTGTTTCACGCACAGCGCCTGACGGAACTCGGCCAGCTCGTTTCCACACTGGTGCACGAGGTCAACCAGCCGCTAACGGCCATCACCAACTATACCGGCGCAGGCCTCCGTCTGCTGGATGCCGGGAACGCTCGGTCGGCGACGATGGCACTGCAAAAAATCGGCGAACAGGCAGAGCGCGCCAACCAGATCATCGCGCGGCTGCGCAATTTTGTCCGCGGCGGAGCGACGGACCGGCGGCCGGAAGACCTCGGCGGGGTCATAGACGAAGCGGTGGCCTTGGCCTCATCCAGCCTGAAATCAACGGATGTGCGGCTGCGGACGCGGTTGCATTCGGTGGCCGACAAGGTCTCGGCGGATCGCGTGCAGATCCAGCAGGTGTTGTTCAACCTCGTGCGCAACGCCGCCGAGGCGATGCAGCAGTCGCCGCGCCGCGAAGTGCTGGTCGCGACCGCACCGAACTCCGACGACCTGATCGAGATCAGCGTCGCCGACACCGGTCCCGGTCTGCCACCCGAAATCCGCGCCCATCTGTTCCAGCCGTTTTTCACCACCAAGGGCAACGGCATGGGAATCGGATTGTCGGTGTGCCGCTCTATCGTCGAGGCGCATGGCGGGCAGCTTTGGGCTGACGACAATCCAACCGGCGGGACCGTGTTCCACTTTACGCTGCCGCGCCCGTCCGCCGTTGCGACGTAGCCGGGTCCGACCCGGCTACGTCGAGGGGAATGTGGGCGTTGGTTACGCGGCCGCGTAGGCGCCGCGGCCGAACACCTTGTCCAGTTTGTCCGCTTCCGCCTTGTCAAAAGCCGTGGTGCGGGCGCGCACTTCGTCCACCGCGGCGAGGGCCTTCTTCACCGCGGGCCGTTCGCTCACCACGCCGACCCAGCGCATGATGTTCGGGTACTTCGCCGCGGCGGTGGCGCCGAGCAGAGCCGGGATGTTGCGCGCCCAGGGGAAGACCGCGACGTCGGCCACACCGAATTCCGCGCCACTCAACCACGGGCTGGAGCCGAGCCGCTGCTCGATCGTCTCCGACACGCGGTGCGCCTGTGTCAGGTAGCGGCTCTTGGAATAGTCGTTGCCCGCTGGGGCGAAGCGCATGAAGTGCACGAACTGGCCGAACATTGGGCCGACGGTGGTGACCGCCACCATCATCCATTCGATGGCTTCGTATTTGGCGGCGGTGTCCTTGGGCAGCAGCTTGCCGGTCTTCTCTGCCAGGTACAGCAGGATCGCGGCGGATTCGAAGATGGTGCACGGCTTGCCACCCGGGCCGTCGCTATCGACGATGACCGGCACCTTGGCCAGCGGGTTGAGCTTCAGGAATTCCATGTCGAACTGCTGGCCGGTGAACACATCGACCGGATGGACGTTGTAGGCCAGGCCGAGTTCATCGAGCGCGATGTAGATGCGCACGACGTTGGGGCTGCCCATGCCGTAGAGCTCGATCATCGGGATTCCTCCGTTGTTTGCTGTGGCGGCAGGATCGCACGATCGGTGCGGCTTGTCATCGCGTGGCGTGTCACCCACCCGTCATGGCCGGAGCGTCGCTCAATCGTCATGGCCGGAGCGTCGCTCAATCGTCATGGCCGGGCTTGACCCGGCCATCTACGCTGCGACGGTCCGTGCGAAGATGGCCGGGTCAAGCCCGGCCATGACGGGGGCCCGGCCATGACGGGGACCACTCCCGATCAGACGTGGAAACTTTCGCCGCAGCCGCAGCGGCCCTTTTCGTTCGGGTTGAGGAACGTGAATCCCGACGCCAGATCCTTGGTCTCGTAATCCATGACGGTGCCGATCAGGAACAACGACGCCTTGCGATCGATCAGCACGGTCAGGCCCTTGTCGGCGACGACTTCATCGGTCGGCGCGGGCGCGTCGGTCCATGACATGTCGTACGCCATGCCAGAGCACCCTTTGGTCTTCACGCCGATGCGCAGCAGCTTGCCCTGGTCGCCCTTGTCATAAAGGCGGCGCAGGCGTTCGGCCGCGGCATCGGTCAGCGTCATCAGCGGCGGCAGGGCGCGGGTCTTGCGAGGTGTGGCTGTTGTCGTGCTCATGGCTGCGTCTATGTCGTGATGGATCAGAACATGTTCAACTGCAGGCGGGCTTCGTCGGTCATGCGGCTGGGATCCCAGGGCGGGTCCCACACCGTCTCGACGTCGCAAGACGTAACGCCCGGAACTGTCATGACCGCGTTCTGCACTTGCTCCGGCAGTTCCTGCGCGCTGGGGCAGGCCGGCGCGGTCAGCGTCATCTGCACGTTCACCCGGCCGTCGTCGTGGATATCGACCACGTAGATCAGGCCGAGTTCGTAGATGTTCACCGGGATTTCCGGATCGTACACGTTGCAGATCGCGGCGATCACCGCATCTTCCGTGATCGGCGGCGCGGCTTCGCCTTCCGGCGTCCAGGCCGCGTGCGGGCTGGCGCTCATGTCATTCACTGGTCGCCTCCTTGCCGCCGTCGAGTGCGGCGATCAGCGCATGCCACGGCAATGTCGCGCATTTCACCCGCGACGGATATTCGTGCACGCCCGCGAGTGGTTGCAAGCGTTCCAGCGGTTCGTCCAGCGCGCCGTCGCAGGCGGGACAGGTGCCGGTGCGGGCGAGTTCGCGGAACGCCGCGAACAACGCACGGGTGTCGGATGTGCTGCGGCCCTTCACGGTTTCCGCCATCAGGTCGGCGGAGGCGACGCTGATCGCGCAGCCACGCGCTTCGAAGCCGGTGTCGGCGATGGTCTGGCCGGGGCCGTACTGCACCCATACCTGAACGCGGTCGCCGCACATTGGGTTGTCGCCCTTCGCGGTGGCGTCGAAGGATTCAAGCCGACGCGCATGGCGCGGGTGGCGACCGTGATCGAGGATCACTTCCTGGTACAGATCGCGCAGGTCGTCGAAGGTATCGGTCATGCGAAGGCTCGTCCCATCCCGTCATGGCCGTGTCCCATCCCGTCACGGCCGTGTCCCATTCCGTCATGGCCGGGCTTGACCCGGCCATCTTCGCACGGTCGAGCGGGGGCAGATGGCCGGGTCAAGCCCGGCCATGACGGATTACGCTGCGTCCGCGCGACCCCCATCACTTGAAGAACTCCCTGACCCGCACAAGCGAATCCGCCAGATAGTCGATCTCCTCATGCGTCGTATAGACGCCGAAACTGGCACGCGCGGTGCTTTCCAGGCCGAAACGGTGCATCAGCGGCTCGGCGCAGTGATGGCCGGCACGCACCGCGATGCCCTGGCGATCGAGCAAGGTCGCCACATCGTGCGCGTGCGCCTTGTCGAGCGCGAACGCGACGACACCGCCGCGGTCCTGCGCGCGTCCGAGGATCGTCACGCCAGGCACATTGCCAATTCGCGCCAGCGCATGTTCTGTCAGTGCGGCCTCATGCGCGGCAATCGCGTCAAAGCCGAGCGAGCCCACGTAATCGATTGCCGCCTTCAGGCCGATGCCTTCCAGGATCGGCGGCGTGCCGGCCTCGAACTTATGCGGCACTTCCGCCCAGGTGGATTTCGCGTACGTCACCGACGAGATCATCTCGCCACCGCCGAGGAACGGCGGCATGCGGTCCAGCAACTCGCGCCGGCCCCACAGCACGCCGATGCCGGTCGGGCCGTACAGCTTGTGTCCGGTCCACGCGTAGAAATCGCAGTCCAACGCTTGCACATCGACGCGGCGATGCACGATCGCCTGTGCGCCGTCGAACAACACCTTGGCGCCGTGCGCGTGCGCGATGCGGACGATGCGCTCGGCCGGCGTGACGGTGCCCAACACGTTCGACATGTGCGTCATCGACACCAGGCCGACCTTGCCGTTTTCCAGCAGACGCTCGAACGCCTCCATGTCGAGCTCGCCGGCGTCGGAGATCGGCGCGACTCGCAGCTCGATGCCGCGCTCGTCGCGCAGAAGCTGCCAGGGAATGATGTTGGAGTGGTGTTCCATCGCCGAGATCAGCACCGCCTGGCCTGGCTGCAACACGCCGCGGCCGTAGCTGTGCGCCATCAGGTTCAGCGATTCGGTGACGTTGCGGGTGATGACGACTTCGCTGCGGTCGCGCGCATTCATCAACTCGGCAACGGCGTCGCGCGCCGCTTCGTACGCGTCGGTGGTGCGCTCGCTCATCCAGTGCAGGCCGCGATGCACGTTGGCGTATTGCGTTTCCATCGCGTTGCGCATGGCGTCGATCACCGCGCGCGGCTTCTGCGCCGATGCGGCGCTATCGAGGAACACGAGCGGCTTACCGCGGATCTTCTGCGACAGGATCGGGAAGTCCGCACGAACGCGCGCGACATCCAGCGCGGCGGGATGGGTCATGACGTTCATGCGCCCTGCCTTTCCCACCAGTCCTCGACCGCGTGCTCTAACGCGCCGCGCACCGCTCCGTTGGCAATGGTGTCCAGCGATTCGGCGAGGAATGCGCGCACCAGGATCGAGCGCGCCTCGGCGTCGGGAATGCCGCGGCTGCGCAGGTAGAACATCTGGTCGGCGTCCAGTTCGCCGATGGTCGCGCCGTGGCTGCACTTCACGTCGTCGGCGAAGATTTCAAGTTCCGGCTTGGTGTCGATCTCGGCGTCAGGCGACAGCAGCAGCGCCTGGTTCATCTGGTAGCCGTCGGTCTTCTGCGCGTGCCGCGCGACCTCGATGCGGCCCTGGAACACGCCGCGCGAGCGTCCGGCCAGCACGTTCTTCACCGTCTGACGCGAGGTGCCGTGCGGTGCGTCGTGCCGCACGATGGTGGTGATGTCGGCATGCTGCGTGCCGGACAGAAGCTGCACGCCGTTCAGGTGCGCGGTGGCGCCGGGACCTACGAGGTCGGCGTGGATTTCCGCGCGCGCCATGCGGGCGCCGAGGTTCAGCATGAAGCTGTCGTAGGTGCCACGGTCGGCGATCTCGACGTAGAGCGTTGACAGATGGAATGCAGTCGGGGATTCGTTCTGCAGGCGGATGTGCGTCAGCGCGGCGGCGTCGGCGACGTGGATCTCGGTGACGGGGCTGTGCAGGTAGCCGCCCTCGCCGATCGATGTTTCAAGCAGCGTCAGCTTCGCACCATGGGCGAGCCGGATCGTGTGGCGCGGGTGGATGTCGGTCGGTGTGGGCGAGTTGGCGGCCAGGCTGACAAGGTGCAGCAAACCGGCGTCCTCGCCTTCGGCTACGTCGATGATCGCGCCGTCTTCCGCCAGCATCGTGTTGAGCGCGACGATCGGTTCGTTGTCGGGACGTGCGAGCGTGCCGAAGTCCGGGTGGTCGGCGAAGCGGGTGAAGCGCACCGTGCCTGGGATGTCGGACAGGTCCGCGCAGAACATGCCGTCAACAAAGATCAGGCGCGGCGCATCGAGCCGTGGGATGCGCGCGAGGAGGCCGGCGCAATCGGCGCGACGGGAGATCGGTTCGTGGAACGCCGCGGACGCGATCAGGCGCAGGTCGGTGTATTTCCACGCTTCGACGCGACGGCCTGGCAGGCCGGCATGGCGGAACGCTTCGGCCGCGGCGTGACGCGCGGCCGGGTTGCCGGGCAGGCGGTCCCGCAGACCCGCGTACCGCGCGAGGAAGCCTTCGGCGCCGGTCAGGACGGAAGCGGTCATGGCGTCGTCGTCACCTCGTCATGGCCGGGCCTGACCCGGCCATCTTCGCACGATCGAGCGGGGGTGGATGACCGGGTCAGGCCCGGCCATGACGGGTTGCGTCGCATCACGCCGCCTCCGCTATGACGTTGGCGTAGCCTTGTGCTTCCAGTTCCAGCGCGAGTTCTGGCCCACCGGACCGCACGATCCTCCCACCCACCAGCACATGCACCTTGTTCGGCACCAGGTGATCGAGCAGCCGCTGATGGTGCGTGATGACGAGGGCGGAGAAGTCGCGGCCGCGCAGCGCGCTCACGCCGTTGGCGACGATTTTCAGCGCATCGATGTCCAACCCGCTGTCTGTCTCATCGAGGATCGCCAGCTTCGGCCGCAGGATCGCCATCTGCAGCACTTCGTTGCGCTTCTTCTCGCCGCCGGAGAAGCCGACATTGACGTTCCGCCGCAGCATGTCGTCGGGCATTTCCAGCCGCTTCGTCTCGGCGCGCGCGAGCTTGAGGAACTGCACCGCGTCGAGTTCACTCTCGCCGCGCGACCGGCGGATCGCGTTCAGCGCGGTGCGAAGGAAGTTGGCGTTGCCGACGCCGGGCAGCTCGATCGGCGCCTGGAATGCCAGGAAGACGCCCGCCGCGGCACGTTCCTCCGGCGCCATCGCCAGCACGTCGCGGCCGTTGAACATCACCGACCCGCCGGTCACAGCGTAATCGTCGCGTCCGGACAGGACGTAGGCCAGTGTCGATTTGCCGGAGCCGTTCGGCCCCATGATGGCGTGCACCTCGCCGTCCGGCACCGTCAGGTCGATGCCGTGCAGAATGGGCTTGTCGTTGATCGATGCGGCCAAGCCGCGAATTTCTAACATGCGTGTTATACCTCTTGCGTCATGGCCGGCGCAGGCCGGCCACCCACGACTTTGCGTCGTGTCGCCAACAAAAGTCGTGGGTGGCCGGCCTGCGCCGGCCATGACGCTTGGATGATCATCCGACCGACCCTTCGAGACTCACCGCGAGCAGCTTCTGCGCCTCGACGGCGAATTCCATCGGCAGCTCCTTCAGGACTTCCTTGCAAAACCCGTTGACGATCAGGTTCACCGCATCTTCCTCCGACAGCCCGCGCTGGCGGCAATAGAACAACTGGTCGTCGGCAATCTTCGACGTGGTTGCCTCGTGCTCTACCTTCGCCGTCGGGTTGCGGCTTTCGATATAGGGCACGGTGTGGGCACCGCACTCGTCGCCGATCAGCAGCGAATCGCATTGCGTATGGTTGCGCGCGCCGGACGCACTGGGAAGCACACGCACCAGACCGCGATAGGTGTTGTTGGACCGTCCGGCGCTGATGCCCTTCGACACGATCGTGCTGCGGCTGCCGCGACCGATATGGATCATCTTGGTGCCGGTGTCCGCCTGCTGGCGGTTGTTGGTCACCGCGACGGAGTAGAACTCGCCGACGCTGTCCTCGCCGTGCAACACGCAGGACGGATATTTCCAGGTGATCGCCGATCCGGTCTCCACCTGCGTCCAGGAGATCTTCGACCGCGCGCCGCGGCACGCACCACGCTTGGTCACGAAATTATAGATGCCGCCACGGCCTTCCGCGTCGCCGGGGTACCAGTTCTGCACCGTGGAATACTTGATCTGCGCATCGTCGAACGCGACCAGCTCCACCACCGCGGCATGCAACTGGTTCTCGTCGCGCATCGGCGCGGTGCAGCCTTCCAGGTAGCTCACGTAGGAACCGGCGTCGGCGATGATCAGCGTGCGCTCGAACTGGCCGGTGCTGCGCGCATTGATGCGGAAATAGGTGGACAGCTCCATCGGGCAGCGCACGCCCTTCGGCACATAGACGAAGCTGCCGTCGGTAAACACCGCCGAGTTCAGCGCCGCGAAGAAATTATCGCCGGTCGGCACGACGGTGCCGAGATACTGCTGCACCAGTTCGGGATACTCGCGCACCGCCTCGCTGATCGGGCAGAAAATCACGCCGGCCTTTTGCAGCGTTGAGCGGAACGTCGTCGCCACCGACACGCTGTCGAACACCGCATCCACGGCCACCTGAGTCGCCTCGGCGGGAACATGGCCTTCGGTGCCTTCCACGCCCGCCAGGATGGCCCGCTCCTTCAGCGGAATCCCCAGTTTCTCATAGGTGCGCAACAGTTCCGGATCGACCTCGTCCAGGCTGCGCGGCCCCGCCTTCTTCTTCGGCGCGGCGTAATAGTGCAGGTCCTGGTAGTCGATCGGCTGATGCTCGACGCGGGCCCAGTGCGGCTCCTCCATCTGCTTCCAGGCGGCGAACGCCTTCAGCCGCCATTGCAGCAGCCAGTCCGGCTCTTCCTTACGGTCCGAGATCAACCGGATGATGTCCTCGTTCAGCCCCTTGGGCGCGAGGTCCATCTCGATCGTCGTCTCCCAGCCCCACTTATAGCCGGACTGGGTGACGGACTGGACGGTATCGAGCGTTTCGGTGACGGCGGGCATCGAAAATCCTTATTCGGCAGGCAGCACGTTGGCCGACGCGGTCGCAGCCGGACGAGCCGGCACGCGGAACGCCCGCGGCACCGACGCCTCCTGCATGTCGGCCAGAGTGATCGCCGACAGCGCCTGGTGGATCGCGTCGTTCACCGGGTCCCAGCGACCGCGGATCGGACACAATCCTTGCGACTCACATTCGGTCGCCGACCCATCGACGCAAGCCGCCAGCGCGATCGGGCCGTCGATCGTGGCGATCACATCGGCGATCGGGATGGCGGACAGCGGCCGCAGCAGCCGGTAGCCGCCACGGGCACCGCGCTGCGACGCGACGAGGCCGCCAGCGGCCAATGTTTTCAGCACCTTGGCCACCGTCGGCTCCGGTATGCCGATACTCGCGGCGATGCCGGGCGAGGTCTGTACGCCCTCGGTGCCGGCGAGGCGTACCAGCACGACAACCGCATAGTCGGTCAGCTTCGACAGCCTGAGCATGGCTACCCGAAACCCTTCAGCATTTGGCATTGCGCTAACTGGACCGGGATGGTCCTGATTGGCTGGAAATGGCGTACCGGGTGGGGCGCGTCAAGGGGTTGTGGGCGGATTGCTGGGGGTCTCGGGAATCATGTTCAGCGGTTTGTTGGCGGAGTGCGACGGGCCATACACGACTAACTCATTAGTCAGGACGCTTCCGATGGCAACAGTCAATCTCGCCGAGGCCAAAGCACACCTGAGCGCCCTGGTTGGGGCGGCTGCCCGGGGCGAGACTGTGTGCATCCTTCGCCGCGGCAAGCCGGTCGCGCAGATAATTGGCATGCCGGGCAACGCAAACCGATCGACCCGGCCGCATTGCGCGCTGTCACGAGCCGGATGCCGAAGCGAGGCAACGGCGCCGGCAAGCTGGTGCGGTCGCTGCGTGACGAGGCGCGTTATTGACCTTGTACCTCGATACATCCCTGCTCGTGGCAGCGCTAACCAACCATGGTCTTCGTTTGCTTTGGAAAACGTAGGCTGGCATTCAGGCATTCATTTTGCACTGCATTCATTTTGCACTGGAGGGCCTCTAATGGCTCGACTCACCGTCACAGCGGTCGTTTGTCTGCTTTCCGCTATCGGCTTCGGCCTGGCAGTGTCCTCCTCGGCGTCTGCCCAGTCTGTCCAGCAGCAAGTGGATCAGGCCAGAGCGGCAATGCAAGATGCGCGCATGCTATACATGTCCTGCGCCGGCGCGGTGGTCCAAAAACCGGCGTATCGGCCGTTGCTGCCGCACACGCAGAACCTCGACACTGGGAAGCATACCGCGGCACAATTGGCCGACGAGACATTTCCATCCGCCGCGGACGCCGCGCTGTTAGCGGCCCGGTTCAATGATTTCAACGAGTGTCGGGCACAGTATCTTGCCGTCGTCTCGCCGGTGCGCCCTGACCTGGTTCCAATCGTGGTCGATTCGTACACCGCCTGGGATGAGACGTCCGCCCAACTCGCGCAGCGGAAGATCACCTGGGCCGAGGCGGCGAGGCGCACCGAGGTCGCCAATGCCGCGGCGCACGAGAAAATCGCCGCTGCGCAGCATGTCTGGATTGCCGAAATGCGATCGAAGCGTCGAGACGAGTTGAAGCGTCGAGACGAGGAAGTGCAAAACCGGGCCGCTGCTGTCGCCCTGGCGCGCTGGGCAAATGCGCGGCGAATGATGAACGGCCTGATGCATCCGGTGATCACGGGCGGCCGGTGAATGGCGCGGTGTGGGGACTGCGTTCGCTGTTTATCGGCGCAACACCCGCCTGGCTCCGCACTTCGTGAATTTCGGCTGCGGGTGAGACCGGGGCGCCAGGTCGCTCCCCGTCCCGATGGAGAACAAGCCTGGGCAAGGTGTACTCCGTCGCATCGCTCCTCGCGATGCCGAACGGAACGGGCCGTCACACGCTGCGGAATGTCAGCGGCGAGATTTGTTCCGCGCTGCGGTGGTCCCAGTCCAACCGCGGCACATTCGCCTTCACACGCTCCTGTGCGTCGTGCAGCGCCGCGGCCGCGCCGGGATAGTCCATCGTCAGCACGCAGCCGTTCTCCACCACCTTCTGCCCGTCCACGAACACCGCACGCACCGCGCGATCACCCGCGGCGTAGAGCAAGCTGCGGACCGGATCATGCGTCGGCCGCATCATCGGATGCGTCAGGTCCACCAGCACCAGGTCGGCGCGGCAGCCGGCAGCCAGCCGGCCGATGTCGTCGCGCCCCAGCGCCCGTGCGCCGCCGGTCGTTGCCGCCTCGAACAAATCCGTGCTGGTGAGCGAACGCGGATCCCCGGCCTGGGTGCGCGCCAGGTAGGAAACCAGCCGCAGCTCATCAAGCATGTTATGCGGATAGGTGTCGGTGCCGATGCCCATATTCACGCCAGCGCGGCGATACCGGCCGAAATCCTTCAGCGTGATGCCGCGACGCGCGAACACCGTCGGGCAATGCGCGACGGTCGTGCCGGTTTCCGCCAACCGTTGCAGGTCGGTGCGTGTGTGCCAGGGCGTGGACGGATGGTCGTCGAGGAAAAGCCCATGCCCGATGATCGATCGTTCCGACAGCAGCCCGAGATGGTCCAGCCAGCCGATCGGCGTGTGGCCGTGGCGGCGGGTGATCTCGTGGAACTCGCTGACCGACTGCGCGGCGTGGATCTGCCAGGCAAGGCCGCGCGCCGTCGCCTCGGCGAAGCTGTCGCGCAGCAGATCGGGCGTACAGGTGTCGATCTGCGCGGGGACGACCATGCCGAAGAGGCGGCCGGACGGATGTTGTTCGGCGCGGTCGATCAGCGTCAGCGCTTCGGCCATCGCCTTTTCGCCTGCCGCTTCGTCCCAGGCGTATTCCACCAGGTGCCCGTTCTTCGTGTACCAGCGCGCGGAACGGAACATCGGCGCGACACAGACCCGCATGCCGGATTCCGCCAGCAGGTCGAGCCAGCCGGGATGCGCCATCGACAGGTCGGCCAGAGTGGTGACGCCGGACAGCAGCAGCTCGGACAGCGCGACGCGCACGCAATGCGGGATCGCCTCGGCGTCGGCGCGGAAGATCGGCAGGTATTCGTAGAGCGACGAGTTGTAGAAGCCGGGCGAGCCGATCTCGTCGATCAGGCCCTTGTTCATCGGCTCGCTGGATGGGTGGGCGTGGATGTTGACCAGTCCCGGCATCACCATCAGGCCGCGCCCGTCGATCGCTTCGTCGGCGGTGCCGGGGTGATTGCGGCCGACGAAGGTCAGGATGCCGCCGTCGAACGCGATGTCGGCGTCTGACATATAGACGTGGGTCTGAGAGCTGGTGTCCCAGGCGATGACCGTGTCAGCGTTGCGGATCAGGGTGGTGGTCATGCGGGTGCTGTTCGTTGTTTGGGGACGTCGGCTGGAACGGGTCGCGCAGTGCGACCTGCCCTGAAGCAAGGCTCTAAAACCTTGCGGTAGAGCAGATTGAACCCACACGAACCCCCGCCAAACTCACCCCCGGTAATCCGGCCGCTCGCCCTCGATCATGCGCAGCGCCGACTCCCACATCCATGAATAGTGCGCGTCATTCTCCTGCCCGCGGAATTGCTCCGCCGTGTGTGCGCACACATCCGCCGGCGGCAGCACCACCTCCCGCCCGCACGACAGCGCCGCCACCTGCGCCGCACACGCGCGTTCCAGCATGTAGATCATGTGAAAGGCTTCGGCGATCGAAGTGCCGCCCACCAGCAGCCCGTGATTGCGCAGGATCATCGCCTTGTGCTCGCCCAGATCGCGCACCAGCCGATCGCGCTCCTCCAGGGCCAGCGCAATGCCCTCATACCCATGATACGCCAGGCGGCCGTAGAACTTCAGCGCGTGTTGCGACAGCGGCAGCAGCCCCTCCCGCATCGCCGACACCGCGATGCCAGCCTGGGTGTGCGTGTGCACCACGCACATCAGGTCCGGCCGCGCCATGTGGATCGCCGAATGGATGGTGAAGCCCGCCGCATTCACGCGACGAGACGATATGTCCCCCTCCTCCACCACGTTCCCATGCAGATCGATCTTCACCAGGTCCGATGCGCGCATCTCCTCGAACAACACGCCGTACTGGTTGATCAGGAAATGGTGGTCCGGCCCGGGCAGCCGCGCGCTGATGTGGGTATAGACGAAGTCGGTCCACCGGTGATGCGCCACCAGCCGGTACAGCGCGGCCAGGTCGCAGCGGATCTGCCATTCCTGGTCCGAGACGGCAGCCGACAATACGGGGCGAGTCGCGACGTTCATTGTCCTGCCGTCCTGCTCAATGAATCTCGCCCGACCGCTTCAGCGCATCGCGCAGCTTAGCCGGCGTGAAGCCCGGCGCCTTGCACACGTCCAGGATCACCTTCTCGCGCCGCGACACCAGGTCGATCGCCGCCGGCAGCTTGCGCACGGCATCGGCCGGGACGACGACCGCGCCGTGGTAGTCGGCGTGGATCACGTCGTCATGCCCGACCTGCATGCCGAAGATGTTCACCGGCTGACCGAACGTAACCATGTGCACGTGCGCGTGGCTCGGCCCGACGCGGCCGCCGACCATCTGGAAGCCCTCCGCCCACATGTCCATGTCGCGGAACGATCCGTTGGTGACGCAGCCGAGGCAGCCCAGCGCCTTGTGAATGTTCGACTGCACTTCGCCCCAATAGGCGCCGTAGCCCACCTGGCCGTCGATGTCCTGGATGATGGCGATGGTCGGCAGCTCGTTGGCGTACACGTAATCGTACCAATCCGCCCGGTCGGTCACCTTGCCGCGCGGCGGCTCGGTGGAGCGGATCATGCCGACGCGCGCCAGGCCGACGATCGGCTTGGCCTTCGGGTTGATGCAGACCATCGGCTCCACGGTGTAGCCGAAGCGGCGGCGCTCCGGATTGGTGACTTCCAGTCCGTTGCAGATGGTCGGCGTGTCCCATTGGGCCAGCACGTCGAGGTCAGCCTGGTTGAAGGGCCGGTCGGCCATGGCGATGTCTCCTGTGTTGTGGGGAGGTCGGCGTCCTCTGCCGAGGGCGCCGTGGCCGCCGCCTGAAACACGCCAGGATAGGTCTTATTGGTAACGCCGGTCGAGGTGTCGATCCACTTCGGTGGTGGACGCGCGCACAACCCGAATCACCGAGTGGCGCAGTTCTTCCATCGCGCCGCTCAGCTCCGTGGCGCTGTGGCGCACCTCGGCAGCTCGGCGGCCGGTCTCGCTGGCCTCCGCCGAAACCTCGGTGGTACGGGCCTTCATCTCGTTGGCGGCCGCCGCGGTCTCGGTCACGTTGCGGGCGATTTCCGCCGTCGCAGCGCCCTGCTGCTCGACCGCCGCCGCGATCGAACCGGCGATCGTATTGACCTCGGTGATCGTCGCCTCGATACGCGCCACCGCCGCGACCGAAGCGCTCGTGGCCGTGCGTACCTGGCTGATATGGCGGGTGATCTGCTGTGTCGAGCGCGCGGTCTGAGTGGCGAGGGCCTTCACTTCGGAGGCGACCACGGCGAAGCCCTTGCCGGCATCTCCGGCGCGCGCCGCTTCGATCGTGGCGTTCAGCGCCAGAAGATTGGTCTTGGCCGCGATTTCGCCAATCATGTCGGCGACCGCGCCGATCTCCTCGACTTCCTGATTCAACGTGTCGATCGTGGTCCGGGTTTCGCTGCCGGCAATGACCGCCCGTCCCACTGCCGCTGCGGATTGGCTCGTCTGGCTGCCGATCTCGCGGATAGAGGCAGTCAACTGATCGGCCGCACTGGCGACCGACTGTACATTCGCCAACGCCTGCCCAGCCGCGCTCGCAGCGGTTTCGGCCGCGGCACCCGTGCGACTCGCGGAGGCACTCATCGCGTCGGCCGTCGCCGCCATCGCCGTCGTGCGCTGGTGGATTTGCTGCACCGCCACGCCGGTCTCGTTTTCGATGGTCTCGGCCATAGCCGCCAACGCAACGCGCTTCTCGGCTTCCGCGCGTTGCCGCTCCTCGGCTTGTTCGGTCTGCAGGTGCCGTACAGCCGTGGCGCTGTCCTTGAAGACAACGAGAGCACGCGCCATTTCGCCCAACTCGTCGCGCCGTTCCAGTTCGGGAACAACGACGTCGTCATCCTCGGCGAGCCGGAGCATCGCATGTTCGATCCGGCCCAGGGGCCGTATGACGCTGCGAGCGATAAGCCAGCCGACAAGAAGGGCGACGGCGGCCACACCGGCAACGACCAAGCCAAAGACCATCATCATCCCGGCAAAGGCCGATCTCAAATCGTCGCTGTAAACGCCGGTACCGATGACCCAGTCCCACGGCTTGAAATAGACGGAATAGGAGATTTTCTCGAACGTTGGTCCCTGCGGATCGTCGGGACGGGGCCACGCGTAGCGAATGAATTCCGGCACTGGCGCCATGCCGCCGCGGACGGCCTCGCGAATCACGTAAACACCGTTGCGGTCGCGTATCTCGCTGCCGCTCTTGCCGATGAGAGAGCGATTGCCGTGCATCACGCATATGAGCTTCGACGTCCAGATCCACAGATACTCGGCGCCGTTGTATCGGATGGCGCCGATTGCCGCGCTCGCTCGCTGCTTTGCATCCGCCTCGCTCATTTCCCCTTTCTGCGCGAGCTCGTAAAATCCCTCGGCGATGCTCCCGCCGCTTTCGGCTATGAAGCGAACGCTGGTCATCCGCTGCTGGACCAGCGCCTTATCTACGAAATAGCCCCCGACCGCGGCCACGAGTCCGGCGGCAACGACCGACAACGTGGCAAGGAAGCCAATCTTCCAGCGCAGCGAAAGGGTCGGCATAGGATATCTCCGTAAGTGTGGCTTCGGACTGCCCCGGGGATAACCGACAGATGTTAACGGATTGACAAGGAGCGCAAGGCGATCGCGCGCCCCGGCTGATGTCGGGTGCCATACGCCGGCTCCGTCACAACTTCAACGCTTGCATTCGTACGCCGGACACCCAAACATCCTTATCATGTCTGGCTCCGACTCTGATTTCGCCGCTTGCGTCAAGCCGTTCTGGGCCATACGAACACCGGCAAGACGCATCTCGCCATCTGGCGGTTGCTCGCCTATTCTTCGGGCATCACCGGCTTGCCTCGCCGCCTGCTCGCCGGTGAAAACCATGACCGCATGGTCGCGATCGAGGGCGCGCGGTACTTCGCCCAGATTGCCGGTGAGGAGAGGATAATCCCGCCCGAGGCTCGATGGTTCTTCCGGACTGTCGAGGCGATGCCTCTGGACCGGCACTCGGCACTCTCGCCCGGAAGCGGAAGTTCGGGCAAAGTGGCGCGGCGAAGAAAGTGGACATCCTCGAGGCGCCACGTGCAGGAAACGACGGGTGTTGGTGATAGTCGCCATTGTTGCCGGAACCGCTGGAGGGACACTCGGCGCGTGGCTCATCGACCACGATGCACCTGCGTGGGGCGTCGCGTATATCTTACCTGGCAGTGCGCCCGTGGCAGTTGCGGGCTCCACTCGGCGCGCCAAGGCGGCCGTTTCGTCATGCCGAAATCGCACGGACGGTCGCCAACCGGACGATCCGGCATGGTGCCATGCGCCGCCCCCGCCTTGCTGGGTTCCGGCGTCTCCCGACCGGCGGATACGCCTCCGGGCAGGATGAGCCAGTGACCGGACCTTCCATCGCCCGCGGCGGCAAGGCGATCTATGGCGCACCGCTCGGCATCCTGATGCTGGAGGCGAAATTCCCCCGCATCCCCGGCGACATGGGCAACGCGCTCACATGGCCGTTCCCCGTACTGTATCGCGTGGTGCAGGGCGCCAGCCCGGAACGTGTGGTGCTGAACGCAGCCGCCGGGCTGCTGGACGATTTCCTTGCCGCCGCGGCGGACCTCGTGTCGCAAGGCGCCGAGGCGATCACCACCAACTGCGGCTTTCTCTCGTTGTTCCAGCGCGAGCTGGCGGCGCATGTGCGCGTGCCCGTCGCAACCAGTTCGCTAATCCAGGTCCCCTGGGTCCAGACGACGCTGCCGCCGGGACAGCGGGTCGGCATCATCACCGTGTCGGCGCAGTCCCTTACGGCACGGCATCTGGAAGCGGCGGGCGTGCCGTTGGATACGCCGTTCGCCGGCACCGAAAACGGCCGCGAGTTCTTCCGCGTGCTGATCCGGGCGGAGAAGCGGGACATGAATATCGGACTGGCCGCGCAGGACATCCTGGACGCCGGCCGCACTCTGGTCGCGCGGCACCCCGACATCGGTGCCATCGTGCTGGAATGCACCAACATGCCACCCTACGCGCACGCACTGCGCGAGGTGCTGGGGCTGCCGGTCTATGACATCTACTCGCTGATCACCTGGCTGCATGCCGGCCTGCGGCCACGCGATTTCGGTCCGCCGGCGGACCGCGCCACCTGTCTGGGACACGCATGATCCTGGTCTGCGAGCCATTCTGGACCGGAACGCAACATGCGCCGGGCAACAGCGCCACCATCCAGACCATCGCCCGCGCGTTCCCGGGGCAACAGGTGCGGGTGTCCGCGGAGGCTACCCATCTGCGGGAGCTGCAAGCCGATACCGCATTGACCGCGCATCCAAACGCGTCGCTGTCCGCCATCGCGGTGTCGCCCGTGTTCCCCAGCAAGCCGCAGATCGTCTCGGCACGACGGGCGTTGACGGAGTTTGGCGCACTGCGTGCCGCCCTACGCGCCGCGCCGCCCGGTGAGCCTGTACTGCTGATGCTGCTGTCGGCGACCCCTACGGCGATCTTTGCCGCTTCGTGGCTGGCACGATCGGCGCGGCGGCGCATCGGCGTGCAGATCGGCCTGCACGGCAACCTGAACGAGATGCAGGGTTGGCGCCCGCGCAATCCGCTGGCGCGCATGTTCGATCTGCGCTCGGCGCTGGGCGCGCGCCACGGCGGGAAAGTCCGCTTCCTGGTGTTGGAGAACGCGATCCGCACGGCGCTGGCGGAGCTGCTGCCATCTGCTGCCGCGGTCACCGACGTGCTGCCTTTGCCGATCAACCTGACCGAGCTGGCGGTGGTCCGCGACGTGGCATTCGACCCGCCGCTGCGCATCGGGCTGGTCGGCCAGGCGACGGAGGCGAAGGGCATCACAGCATTCCTCGCCCTGGCGCGCGAATTCGGCGCATCGCATGCGGACAAGGTCGCGTTCCACGTCGTCGGCCGCGCCGTGCCCGGCGATGACATGACGCGTTTTGCACCGTTGGCCGAAGTGCCGCCGACCAGTCAGTTTCCGCGCGAGGAATTCCTGCAGCGGCTGGCGCGGCTGCATTACGTGTGCCTGCCGCTGCAGCCTGGTTATTACAACCTGTCGGCCAGCGGTGCGCTGATCGACGCCGTCACCTGGCTCAAGCCGGTGATCGCCACGCCGGTGCCGATCATGCGCGACATGTTCCAGCAATTCGGCGACATCGGCTATCTGTGCCGCGACATGGACGAAATGCGCAGCATCGTGGCGACACTGCTCAACGCGCCGGATGCCGCGCGCTACGCGCGTCAGGTGGAGGCAATCCGCAAGGCACGCGACAGCCGCATGCCGGACGCGCTGGCGGCTGATTACCGAAGGATTGTGGACCGCGGTTTTACACGTCTGCTGACGCCATAGTCGCCATTGCGTCGTTGCCCCCGGTGTCATTGCGAGCGCAGCGAAGCAATCTCGTTCGTAACTGAGCTGCATGACCGGGATTGCTTTGCTGCGCTAATAAGAAACAAGGTTCCCCCTCCCCTTGAGGGAGGGGTTGGGGGAGGGGTGCGTTCATCCACTGACCGCGGATGTACGCACCCCTCCCCCAACCCCTCCCTCAAGGGGAGGGGGGAACCTACGTCAAGCGGCCGACGCCGTTTCATCCAGAGCGGGTCGGCCCTCCGGCCGGTGGCAACTCGCAATGACACGGAGACACCGGCGTGTCACCGTTGCACCGCGTGCCACCGCGTGACACCCTACCCGCCGGTAGCTAAGCGGGAGGCGGCCATGGACGTCGGCATGATGATGGTCTTCGCAGCCTATGGCTGGGAGGATATCCGCGACGATCAGGTGTGGGAGGAGGAGCTGAAGCTCGCCCGCCTCGCCGCCGATCTCGGCTTCGATGTGCTGTGGTCGGCGGAGCACCATTTCTTCGATTATTCGTTCTGCCCCGACAATCTACAGCTCATGACTTATCTCGCGGGCGTGTGCCCGAACGTCGATTTCGGTACTGCCGCGGTGATCCTGCCCTGGCACGATCCGTTGCGCGTGGCGGAGCAAGCGGCGGTGCTCGATCTGCTGTGCAAGGGCCGGCTGCGGCTGGGCCTGGGACGCGGCCTGGCACGGCGCGAATTCGCGGCGTTCCGCGGCACGATGAACGAATCGCGCGAACGCTTCGACGAGGCGGCGCCGATGATCGTCCAGGCGCTGCGCACCGGTGTGATGGAGGGCAACGGCCAGCACTATAAACAGCCGCGCATCGAGATCCGGCCCAAGCCGAAATACAGCTTCGACGGCCGCATCTATGCGGTCGCATCGAGCGAGGATTCGGTCGAAGCCGCGGCGCGGCTGGGCGCGCACATGGTGATGTTCTCCGACCGTCCCTGGCCGCTGCGCCTGCCGGCAATCCAGCGCAATCGAGACCTGCATCGCAGGTTCCACGGTAGTGACGCGCCGCCGATGATGATCGCGGATTTCTGCGTGTGCCTGCCGACGATGGATGGGGCGGAAGAAAAGGCGCGGCGCTATATGGGCACCTTCGTGCACAGCAATTTCGAACATTATGAATTGCTGGGCGAGCACTTCTCGCAGGTGAAGGGCTACGACGCGTATGCGCAGAAGGCGGAGATCGCGCGCAAGGGCGGCATGGATGGCGCGATCGACGGCTTCATGAAAGCGGCGGTGTGGGGCACGCCGGATCGCATCCTGCGCCAGTTGGAGGAGCGTCGCGCGGTGATCGGAGAATTTGAGCAGAATACGGCGTTCCGGTTCGGTGGGATTCCGTATGAGACGGCGGAGACGTCGCTGCGCTTGTTCGCCAAGGAAGTGCTGCCTGTGTTGAAGACCTGGCAGCAAGTGCCAGGGGGTGTGCCAGTCGCCACCGCCGCCGAATAGTCCTAACCTCGCCCGCGAAGTGGGAGAGGTTGACGATGGCCAACATAGAACACGCGGCGGCATTGCTGGCGCAGGCGCGGCGCAGCATGCAGCTTATTCCCGGACTGCCGGAAGCTTGCCGCCCGGCCAGCGTGGCGGAGGCTCACGCGATTCAGGACGCGACCACCACGGCGATCCGCAAGAGCGTCGGCGCCTACAAGGCGACCAATCCACCGGACGGCGAGCCGACGCGCGGCCTGATCTACGACGGGACGATCCATCCGACGCCCGCGAGCATTCCCGCCGCATCGGTGCCGGCCTGCGGCGTGGAAGGCGAGGTCGCATTCATTTTCCGCCGCGATTTGCCGGCGCGCGCGCAAGCCTATACGCGCGATGAAGTTGCCGCCGCCGTCGATGCGCTGGCGGCAATCGAAGTGGTGGACAGCCGCTACGCCGATCGCAACAAGGTCTCGAACCTGGAGAACCTCGCGGATTCCGTCAGCAATGGCGCATTCGTGCACGCCGCGCCGATAACCAACTGGCAGGGCCTGGAACTCGGCCGGCTGCGTGTGCGGCTGACGGTGAACGGCGAGACGGTGCTGGACCGCGAGGGCGGCCATCCGACCGGCGATCCGCTGGGCGTCGCGACGGCGCTGGTCAACCAACTGCGCGACAAGGGCGGCGTGCGCGCGGGGCAGTTCGTGACCTGTGGCACGTTCACCGGCCTGCGCTTCCTCAAGCCAGGCGACGTGTGCGGCGTGGCATTCGACGGGCTTGGGGACGCGCAGGTGACGTTCGCTCGCTGATGCAGATCATTGATCCGAATCAATAATCCAGGAGAAAGCGCGCTCTTTCGCGGCATGCGACATCAGGTCAGCCAAACAAAAAGCACGGCCGAATCATCCGGCCGGCACAGGGAGAGCTGACCATGCGAGCACCAACCGCCTCGGATTCCGCCATGCCTTGGTGGAAGGAACCGACCAAAGACCAGTGGATGGCCTATCTGGCCGCCTGGCTTGGCTGGACGCTGGATGCGTTCGACTTCACGATCTTCCTGTTGATCATGGTGCCGATCGTCAACGAGTTCCACGTGCCGCTGGCCGATCGTGTCGGCCGCAAGACGCCGCTAATGATCTCGATTCTTTGGTGTTCGATCTGCAACTTCGTCGCCGGCTTCTCGCCGTCCTTCTGGTTCCTGCTGCTGTTTCGCGCGCCGCTCGGCATCGGCATGGGTGCCGCTTGCCGTCCTGCAGAACCTTGTAGCGCGATACCACACCGCTGCAGAGGATGAAGAACTGGTCATAGCGGCGGCCGGCCACAATGATCTCCCGGTGCCGGACGATTTTGCGTCGCGGCCCATGCAGCTCGACCAGAAATTCGATTTCATCGTCCGAAAGAGGCAGATAGGCCCCGAGCTTATCAACAAGAGGAAATGGTGTGGCGGCGGCAGCCGATGACGCCGACGGCGTTACCCCATCAGCCATGACACC
Source organism: Acetobacteraceae bacterium (assembly GCA_036489395.1). Classification (GTDB taxonomy): domain Bacteria; phylum Pseudomonadota; class Alphaproteobacteria; order Acetobacterales; family Acetobacteraceae; genus JASHVB01. The sequence goes on from DASXFW010000270.1 coordinate 26,039, forward strand.
CCCCCGATTGCGCAGCCCATATGCACCTGCATGAAGTCTGCCGGACGCGTGCCAGGCCCGCAACCTTCTGCTCAAACTTATCGAAGCGTCGAAAGGTACAGTCCGTCACAGTCAAGGGCTCGGAACATGCTGCTCAGGCCACCAGCGTTACCCCCACTACCGCGAGAGTGACCGCCAGGATGGGCCGCAGCACGTGGTCCGGCACCCGCACGGCAAACAGGCTGCCCAACACAATACCGGGGATAGAGCCGAACAGCAGCGAGCCCAGCATCGAGAGGTTCATTGCCCCCAGGAACCAGTGCCCCACGCCGGCGAGCAACGTTAGCGGCACCGCATGCGCGATGTCCGAACCGACGATGCGCGCCATCGGCAGCTTCGGATACAGCAGCAGCAGAACCGTCACGCCTATCGCACCGGCACCGACGGAGGAGATCGTCACCAGCACGCCCAATACCACTCCCGTCGCCACGGTGAGCGCGCCGGCACGCCGCGGCGACAACTCACCGAGCCGTCCGCCACCCAGGGCAAGAACGCGCTGGCGGAACAACAGCGCAACCGCGGTCAACAACAGCATTACCCCGAGCACCAGCGAGATCATACGCGACGCCGCGTGGCTGGACAGGTCGAACTGCGAAATCACCAACAGTGTCAGTCCAGTGGCCGGCACGCTGCCGGCAGCGAGCCGCGCGACGATCGGCCACTGCACCGTACGGTTGGCACTATGCACGGCGGTGCCAACCGACTTCGTAATGCAGGCATAGAGCAGATCCGTACCGACTGCCGCAGCCGGATGCACACCGAACAGCAGAACCAGGATGGGCGTCATCAACGACCCGCCACCCATGCCGGTCTGACCAACCAGCAGGCCAACAAAAAATCCGGAGAGCACATACAACGGTTGCAGGGCTAAAAGTGGATGCATGGCAGCGGAATACTCCCGAGGTTGCCGCGGGCGACGGTAGCCATACGAAGACTCTATGGCCGGGATTTCGTGCGCAGCAATAGAATAATGGTTAACGACAACAATCTTCCAAGCGGCCTTGCAGTCAGGGAAAGAAGGTTTCTGATTGTGGACCGATGGAGATGAAACCGGCAGCCCTGGACATAATGTTGGCGGGTGTTTGCCACGGCTCTTCGAGAGCACTTCGCGGGATATCGATGGCTGGCCGACCAGGAGTCAGAAAGCGCGACGCGCTAAGGCACTGTTGACGAATAATCGCTGCAATTGACGCACGGTCGCATAATGTCGTCATGCCGACGAAGGTCGGCATCCACGCCTTCCTCCGCTGCGGCACTGCAAGACGTGGATGCCGACCGGAGCCTGCCACCGGGCACTTG
>DASXFW010000268.1:0-9971 GCA_036489395.1 Acetobacteraceae bacterium
CTTCCTACGGATTGCTTCTTCGCCTCGGATTGCTCCCCACCCCACCTCGCGATGACGCAGTTACCTCTGGCTTCAGGCTTGGTCGGTAGGCCCAGGATGGACTTGCACCTTCCTGACAAGGCACGCTCACGGACGCACGACGGCCGGGTCAAGCCCGGCCATGACGAGGAGCACGACACCGGCGCGACCAGACGGTGAGTCGGTATCACACATCCAGCAACAACCGCCGCGGGTCCTCCACACATTCCTTCACCCGCACCAGGAACGACACCGCCTCCCGCCCATCGACGATGCGGTGATCGTACGACACCGCGAGATACATCATCGGCCGAGCCTCGATCTTTCCGCCAACAACGACCGGCCGTTCTTGGATTTTGTGCATGCCCAGGATCGCCGATTGCGGCGGGTTCAGGATCGGCGTGGACAGCAGCGAGCCGTACACCCCGCCGTTGGTGATGCTGAACGTGCCGCCGGTGAGCTCCTCCAGCTTCAGCGCACCGTCGCGCACGCGCTTGCCGAAATCCGCGATGGAGCCTTCGAGTTCGGCGAAGCTCATGCGATCGGCGTCGCGGATCACCGGCACCACCAGGCCGCTCGGACCGCCGACCGCAATGCCCATGTGCACGAAGTTCTTATACACGATGTCGTCGCCGTCGATCTCGGCGTTGACCGCCGGGAACTCCTTCAGCGCGACGCAGCAGGCACGCACGAAGAACGACATGAAGCCGAGGCGCACGCCGTTGTGCTTCTTCTCGAACGCGTCGCGGTATTCGCTGCGCAGCGCCATGACCGCGGACATGTCCACCTCGTTGAAGGTGGTCAGCATGGCGGCGTTGTTTTGCGCTTCCTTCAGCCGCGCGGCGATGGTGCGGCGCAGGCGGGTCATGCGCACGCGCTCCTCGCGCGGCTGGTCGGTGCGCGGAGGCTTGGCGGCCGGCGGCGCAGCGGGCGGCGGGGTTGCGGGCCGTTCCAGGAACGCCAGCACGTCGCCCTTGGTGATGCGGCCGTCCTTGCCGGTGCCGGGTGCCATTTCGTCCGGCGCCAGATGGTGTTCCTCGATCAGCTTGGCGGCGGCGGGCATCGCCATCGGCTGGGTTGGCGGACTGGCCGGACGCGTCACCGGGCCGAGCGGCCGGGGCGGCGCGACCACGCCCGCCGGCGGATTGGCGGCGGGACGCGACGGTGCGGCGGCGGATGGTGCGGGTGCGCGCGGCGGCGGTGCGGGTGCGCGCGGCGGCGGTGCGGGTGAGCGCTGCGGCGGCCCGACGGACGCAGGCCGCGGTTGCGGCGGTGCCGATGGCCGGGCGGCGACGGCACCTGCCGCGCCAGCCTCGAGCATCGCCAGCAAGCCGCCGACCTCGACTTCGCTGCCCTCGGCCGCGGCAATCGAGGTCAGCACGCCCGCGGCCGGTGCGTTCACCTCGACCGTGACCTTGTCGGTCTCCAGCTCCACCAGAGGTTCATCCACCGCGACGGCGTCGCCTTCCTGCTTCATCCAGCGCCCGACGGTCGCGGTGGTGACGCTTTCACCCAGCGTGGGCACCTTGATCTCGGTCGCCATTCCGAATGGTCTCCTAACGTTCGCCCGTCAGTGCGAGAAACAAAATCTCCCCTCCCCTTGAGGGAGGGGTTGGGGGAGGGGTGCGTTCACGCACTGACCGCGGATGTACGCACCCCTCCCCCAACCCCTCCCACAAGGGGAGGGGGGACCTACCTTTCCGCCCAGACGCTGGCCGACGCGCGATGACATCACCCGATGCCCAATGCCGCCGCGACCAGCGTCGCCTGCTCGCGGCCGTGCATGCGCGCCGATCCGGTTGCCGGACTCGCCGCCGCCTCGCGCCCCACATACGCCGGCCGCGACACCTTGCTGTCCAATCGGCTCAGCACCTTCTCTATCCGCCGATCGACGAAGTTCCAGGCGCCCATGTTCTCCGGCTCCTCCTGGCACCACACGACATCCGCACGATGATACGGCGCCAGCGCGCGACCCAGCGTGTTCTCCGGGAACGGGTAGAATTGCTCCAGCCGCAGGATCGCAACATCGTTGATCTGGTTCTGCCGGCGTTCGGTCAGCAGGTCGTAATAGACCTTGCCGCTGCACAGCACGACGCGGCGCACGTCTTCCGGCGGCGCGATCGCATCGATCTCCGGAATAACGAAGCGGAAACGGCTGCCTTCGGAGAAGTCCGCCAGGTCGGACACCGCCAGCTTGTGCCGCAACAGCGACTTCGGCGTGAACACGATCAGCGGCTTGCGGAAGTTGCGATGCAACTGCCGGCGCAGCGCGTGGAAGTAGTTGCCCGGCGTCGTCAGGTTGCACACCCACATGTTGCGCTCGGCGCAAAGCTGCAGATAGCGTTCGATGCGCGCCGACGAGTGTTCTGGCCCCTGCCCTTCATACCCATGCGGCAGCAGCAGCGTCACGCCCGACATGCGCAGCCACTTGCTTTCGCCGGACGCGATGAACTGATCGATGATCACCTGCGCACCATTGGCGAAATCGCCGAACTGGCCTTCCCACAATACCAGCGAACGCGGATCGGCCAGCGAATAGCCGTACTCGAACCCGAGCACACCCGCTTCCGACAGCAGCGAATTGTAGATCTCGATCTTCGCCTGGTCGGGCGCGATATTGTTCAGCGGCACGTATTCGTGCTGGTTGGTCTGGTCGATCAGCATCGCGTGGCGCTGGCTGAACGTGCCGCGCTGGGTGTCCTCGCCGGACAGCCGCACGCGGCTGCCTTCCAATAACAAAGACCCGAACGCCAGCGCCTCGCCGGTGGCCCAGTCGATGCCGTGGCCGCCATCGATCGTCGCCTGCTTGGCTTCCAACTGGCGGGCGATGCGCGGATGCACTTCGAACCCCGCCGGCACGCGCGACAGAGCGATACCGATCTGCTTCAGCGTCGCCTCGGGAACAGCGGTGGATTCTTCCTGGCGCTCGAATTCCGGGTCGGAGGGATGGAAGCCGGCCCAGTGGCCCTCCAGCCAGTCGGCCTTGTTTGGCTTGTAGGATTGTGCCGCCTGGTTGGCTTGCTCCATCGCGCGGGCGAACTCATCCCACGTTGCCTTGGATTCTTCCGACGGCACCACGCCCTCGCCGGCGAGGCGCTCGGCGTACAGCGTGCGCGTGGTCTTCTGCTGGCCGATGGCGCGATACATGATCGGCTGGGTGAAGGCCGGCTCGTCGGTTTCGTTATGGCCGTGCCGGCGATAGCAGACGATGTCCAGCACGATGTCGCAAGCGAAGCGCATGCGGAACTCCGCCGCCATGCGGGCGCAGAACATCACCGCTTCGGGGTCGTCGCCGTTGACGTGCAGGATCGGCGCCTGGATCGATTTCGCCACGTCGGTGCAATAGAGGCCGGAATAGGCGTGCGCCGGCACCGTGGTGAAGCCGATCTGGTTGTTGACGATCAGATGCACGGTGCCGCCGGTGCGGTAGCCGATGAGTTGGCTCATCGCCAAGGTTTCATAAACCAGCCCCTGGCCGGCGAACGCGGCGTCGCCGTGCATCAGGATCGCCATGACGGAGCTGCGCCGCTGCGTATCGCCCGCGGTGTCCTGCCGTGCCCGCACCTTGCCGACCACGACCGGGTCCACCGCCTCCAGATGCGACGGATTGGGCTGCAACGACAGATGCACCGGACGGCCGGCGATCTCCAGGTCGGCCGACGTGCCGAGGTGATACTTCACGTCGCCGGAACCTTGCACTTCGTCCGGCTTCGAGCTCTCGCCCTGGAATTCCGAGAACACCTGGACGAACGGCTTCTTCACGATGTTGACCAACGTGTTGAGGCGCCCGCGATGCGGCATGCCGATGGCGATCTCCTGCACGCCGGCCTGCGCGACGGTCGCGATGATTTCGTGCATCGCCGGAATGGTGACCTCGCCGCCGTCCAGGCCGAAGCGCTTCGTCGTGGCATAGCGCTTCTGGCAGAACGCCTCGAAGCCCTCGGCTTCGGTAAGCTGCTGGAGGATGCGGCGCTTGTCCTGCGCATCGAACGCGGTAAGCCACGGCGCGCCTTCCACCCTGCGCTGGATCCAGGATTTCTGGTCGGGGTCCTGGATGTGCATGAACTCGACGCCGATCGGGCCGCAATAGGTGTCGCGCAGGATGCGGACGATCTCGCGCAGGGGGGCGGTCTCGCGGCCCAGCACGTTGTCGATGAAGATCGGCTTGTCGAGGTCGGCGTCGGTGAAACCGTAGGAGCGCGGGTCGAGCTCCGGATGCGGATGCGGCACCACCAGGCCGAGCGGATCGAGCCGCGCCTCCAGGTGCCCGCGCACGCGGTAGGAGCGGATCAGCATCAGCGCGCGCAGCGACGCGATGGTGGCCGCGCGGACCTGCTCGTTGGTGAGCGCCGGCGCGGCGCGGTCGGTTGGGCGCGCGGCGGGCGGCGAGGCGGCGGGGCGAGGCGGCGCGGCCTCGACCAGCGTGTCGTGCCGGGGGTCCCAGGAGGCGCCGGTGGATTCCTCCAGCACTGCGCGGGCTTCCTCGTTCATCGAGGAGAACAAGTCGGCGAAGCTGGGATCGACGGAGTCGGGGTTGGCCGCCCAGCGGGCGTATTGCTCGCCCAGGAATGCCGCGTTCGCCCCGCTGAATGCGGATGCGAGGATATCGACGCCAGCCATGTGGCTCCTCCAGTCGTTCCGGGCTGGCGCGGGGGTCCCGGTCGCCCGGGCCGCCACGCGGCGCAGCGCCCCAGAGTGTGGCTGCTGGGGCGCATCGGCGTGAGCGGGGCGGGCGGGCGGCGGGAAACGGCGCAGGCCTGTGCCTGCCAGATGCGCCGGATCGACGGGGTTTTCAACCGGATTGGGCGGCCGAGGCAGGCATGCAATGCACGCCGAGGTTGCCGCGACATGGTCCGGGCCGCAGCTTGCCGGTTGCGCCTGGCGACCTATCTTACTTTGCTATTACCGGCGGCTCGTTCGCTCGATGGGTTTGTGTCGTTCGACAGCACGCTGGCGCGGACGGCGCGCAAGGTCGGCGCTCCGGTGGTTGCCGGGCCGTAGGTGGTGCCCGACGGACGGCGGCACAGCAGGCGCGGACACCGCAGTCAGAATAGCTGCAGCAACTGCGCTTTCAGATATGCGCTCTCCGGTAGGTGCGGATGCACCGGGTGGTCCGGTCCGGCGCCAGTGGTGGCCAGGATGCGTGCCTCGCGCCGGGCACGGTGCAGGCCGAACGCAATCTGGGCCGTCCAGGGCTCCAGCGGCGCATGGTAGCTGCACGAGGCGACGAACAGGATGCCTCCGGGCGCGACGAGCGGGGCGGCGAGGCGGGCCATGCGGCCATAGGCGCGCAGGCCGGCCTCGGCGTCCTTGCGGGAGCGGGCGAAGGCCGGCGGGTCGCACACCACGATGTCGAAACGTTCGCCGGCCGCGGCGAGCTCGGTCATCGCATCGAACGCGTCGCCGCGCTGCGTGGTCACTCGGTCGGCGCAGGCGTTCTGCGCGGCGGCCTCGGTCGCGTGTGCCAGGGCGGGCGCGCTGGAATCCACCAGCGTGACGGACGCGGCGCCGGCCGCGGCGCAACGCAGGCCGAACGCGCCGGTGTGGCAGAACACGTCGAGCACGCGCGCGCCGGCGGCCAGCGAGGCGACGCGGTCTCGGTTGGGGCGCTGGTCGTAGAACCAGCCGGTCTTCTGGCCGCCGAGCAAATCGACCGGGAAGCGCACGCCGGCTTCCTCCACGACCGCCGACGCATCGGTGCCGTGCAGCAAGGCGACGCTGTCCGGCAGCCCTTCCTGGCGCCGCGCCGCCGCGTCGTTGCGGGCGACGATGGCGCGCAGCGGGAGCAGGTCGAGCAGCGCCTCGACGATGTGCGGGGTCAGGCGATCCATGCCGGCGGTGTTGGCCGACAGCACGGCCGCGTCGCCGTAGCGGTCGATGATCAGGCCGGGCAGGCGATCGGCCTCGGCATGCACCAGGCGGTGGAAGCTGCTGTCGCAGACGCGGGCGCGCAGCTCGACCGCGGAGGCCAGGCGCGCCTGCAGCCACGCCGTGTCGATTTCCGCCGACGGGTCGCGGTCGAGCAGCCGCGCGGCGATCAGGCTGTGCGGGTTGAACATGAAGGTGCCGAGGCGGGCGCCGTCGTCGGCTTCCAACCGCACCAGGCCGCCGGGTTCCGTCGTGCGGTATTCTGGACGCATGGCGATCTCGTTGGAGAACACCCACGGGCTGCCGGCACGCAGGCGGCGTCCCTGGCCGGGCAGCAGGCGCAACAGCGGGCGGGAGGAGGCTTCGGTCATCGCGCGCTGTCATTGCGAGGCCACAGGGATGGACGCAAGGGGGTAGCCTCAACGCGCCACGGCAGCGCCGCAGGGTTGCGGCCTGCGGTCCCCTCGCCCACAATCATCTCAACAGTTCACAACTGGTCTTAAATGACCTACACGTCGCGCCATACATGGAGTGTTCGCCGTGGCAACCATCACCATCTCCCTGCCGGACTCGCTGAAGGCGTTCGTCGAGTCGAGACTCGCCACCGGGGGCTACGGCAACGTCAGCGAGTATTTCCGCAGCCTGCTGCGCGAGGCACAGGCCAAGGAGGAAGCAGCACGGCTCGAGGCACTGCTGCTGGAAGGCCTGGCGTCGAAGCGCGTACCGCTGGATGCGAAGTTCCGTCAGGGTCTGCAGGACAAGGTCAGCCGGGTCGTTGCCAGGCACCAGGATCGCAAGCACGCGTGAACTTGTTCATTCAGGCCGCGGCGGAGGAGGACATACTCCGCCAGGTCGAGTGGTACGCAGAGCAGGGTCTGCCGCATATCGCCGAACGGTTCCACGGCGCGGTCATGGATGCCATCGACCGAATATGCGACATGCCTGAGGCGGGGCCGCAGCGACCTACCCGCAATCGGCGGCTCGCCGGATTGAGGGCTTGGCCGGTCAAGGGTTTCGACGAGTTCTGGATCTACTACCTGGTCCGCCGCGATGTGCTGACGATCGCCCGAGTCCTTCACAGCAAACGCGACGTGGCCTCGATTCTCCGGGATCAGGCGGTCGATGAGCCATGACCGCCGCCGCCCCTCCCAGCGACTCGGCCCGCATGCTACAGAACCCGCCATGCAGCACACCCGGCGCCCGTCATGAACGAACACAGCCCCACCGCCAGCCTGGACCGCTTCTTCAGCGCCCCGTTGGCGGAGACCGATCCCGAACTCGTCGCTGCCATCGGCGCCGAGCTGCACCGCCAGCAGGACGGCATCGAGCTGATCGCCAGCGAGAACCTGGTCTCCGCCGCCGTGCTGGAGGCCCAGGGTTCGGTGCTGACGAACAAATACGCCGAGGGCTACCCCGGCCGCCGCTACTACGGCGGCTGCGTCTATGTGGACGTGGCGGAGCAACTCGCCATCGACCGGGCGAAGCAGTTGTTCCGCTGCGACTTCGCCAACGTCCAGCCGCACTCCGGCGCGCAGGCCAACCAGGCGGTGTTCCTGGCGCTTCTGCAACCGGGCGACACGGTGCTGGGCATGAGCCTCGCCGCCGGCGGCCACCTGACGCACGGCGCTCCACCGAACCTGTCCGGCAAGTGGTTCCACGCGGTGCAGTATGGCGTGCGCCGGGAAGACGGCGTGCTGGACTACGACGAAATGGAGCGCCTGGCGCGCGAGCACCGCCCCAGGCTGATCATCGCCGGCGGCTCCGCCTATCCGCGCTTCATCGACTTCCCGCGCTTCCGCCGGATCGCGGACGAGGTCGGCGCGTATTTCATGGTGGATATGGCGCATTTCGCTGGCCTGGTGGCGGCGGAGGTGTTCCCCTCGCCGCTGCCGCACGCCCACGTCACCACCACCACCACGCACAAGACACTGCGCGGTCCGCGCGGCGGCATGATCCTCGCCAACGACCCGGAGCTCGGCCGCAAGATCAACAGCGCCGTATTCCCCGGCCTGCAAGGCGGCCCGCTGATGCACGTCATCGCCGGCAAGGCCGCCGCGTTCGCCGAGGCGCTGCGCCCGGAGTTCCGCGCCTACCAGAAGGCGGTGGTGGACAACGCCCGTGTGCTGGCGGAGACGCTGATCCAGCGCGGCGTCGCGATCGTGACCGGCGGCACCGACTGCCATCTGATGCTCGCCGACCTGCGGCCGAAGCGCGTCACCGGCAAGGCAGCCGAGGCCAGCCTGGAGCGCGCCCACATCACCGCCAACAAGAACGCCATCCCGTTCGATCCGGAGAAGCCCACGGTCACGTCGGGCGTCCGCCTCGGCTCGCCTGCGGCCACCACGCGCGGCTTCGGCGCGGCCGAATTCCGCCAGGTGGGGGAGATGATCGACACGGTGCTGGAGGGCCTGTCGCGGTCCAACGACGGCAGCAACGACGCGGCCGAGAAAGCGGTGGCGGCGCAGGTCCAGGCGCTGTGCGCGCGCTTCCCGATCTATCGCGGAGGCTGAGCGATGCGCTGTCCGTTCTGCGGCAACGAGGACACGCAGGTGAAGGACAGCCGCCCGTCGGAAGACGGCGCCGCGATCCGCCGCCGCCGCTTCTGCCCGCATTGCGGCCAGCGTTTCACGACGATCGAGCGCACCCAGTTACGCGAGCTGACCGTGCTGAAGTCGGACGGCCGCCGCGTGGTGTTCGACCGCGATAAGCTGGCGCGCTCGATCCGCACCGCGCTGAACAAGCGGCCGATCCAGGAGGAGCGCATCGAGCGCATCATCAACTCGATCGTGCGGCAGTTGGAGGCGTCGGGCGAAACCGATGTTCCCAGCAAGCAGATCGGCGAGCTGGTGATGGACACGCTGAAGGAGCTCGATCCGGTGGCGTATGTGCGGTTCGCCAGCGTGTACCGGAATTTCCGCGAGGCGAAGGATTTCGAGGACTTCGTCGGGTCGCTGGGGGAGAACGACTGAGGCGCCGGCGCTGAACCTGTGCGTTTCGTCTGCCGGCCATCAGCCTGCTACCCGAGGTCCGGCTGGCGCGAACAGGCGGGCAAATCATATTCGTCAAACACGGTTTCGGCGACGGCGTAAGGTGGTCCGTTGAACCATCCTTCGGCCTCCGCTTCGCCTCGGTTCAGCGTGCGGCACAAAGCGGGAGTTGTGCCGCTGACTTCCACCTCGTCAATCCGAATAGCGACGATCGAGCGCGTGCCGATGTCGGTGCAGCGCCATTGCCTCTCGCCGCACCAGAAGGTCTCGCCGATCCGGAATTCCTTGTGCTGCATCACGGTTCGTGCCCGGTTGCGCCGACCAGGTCGGCCATCCTGGCGACAAAGCGCCGCGCGATTTCGATGGCCCTGTGTGCCGATTCAGGCGATACGCCCGCGCCGGGGCCCGCCTCATAATCAGCAACAGCCTTGAGGTTGTATGCGAAGCCTAGAAACGCCCGCATTTCATGATCGATGGTTGTGTCATGCTTCAGAAGCCGATGCCATTCCGCGCTGACGCCTTTGTGCGTTTTTGCTGCGCGTCCGGTTCTATCCGAGATCAACGCCTGCGCGGCATGGAACCCGGCAAGGTACGCTGTACGGCTGGCTGCTTCATTGAGAATGACGCTGAACATGACATCGGCTTCGCCGGGCAATTTGCCGGCCTTGGCGAGGAAGTATCCGGTCTCCGGTGTCAGAGGTCGATCCCTTCACGGCGGATTTCGCGCATCAACGGTGTGCGTTCCTCATAAAAGCCGGCGCGATAGGGCATGGCGTGGACGAACTCGCCCGTCTCTTCGATGATCCTGGTGCTGAGGCCGGTCAACCGATACAGCTCCGGGTCGCGGATATCCATGTCACGCAAGAACACCGCGACATCGTAGTCGGAATCCCGATGCGCATCGCCACGCGCGCGGGAGCCGTACAGCACGACACGTTCAAGGCGCGCGCCGTACGTCTCAGAGTCTGACTCGAATCGCCCTGGCAACATGGCATCTCGCTGATTTTGTTGAGAATATCATGCTCTGGCGGCCGATCGGGCCGGTGCCAGCCGGCGCGACATCAGCTTGACGCTGGCGATGTAAAGCCAGGTCACCGC
>DASXFW010000295.1:0-23030 GCA_036489395.1 Acetobacteraceae bacterium
CAAGCTGCACGCCTACCACGTCTTCATCCAGGCGGCTGTCGTCTGTCAGGGACTGCTTCAGTACCTGGCCACAGCCTTCCCGCAGCGCGTCTGGGCCTCCTTCGGCTCCTGGCTGCGCACCATCCGGCCCGGCATTCCGCCCTCCGAGCTGGTGGTGGCCAATGCGCTGCGCCACGGCATGCCGGAATTTCTCCTGAATTCCGCCTCAGGCAACAGCTTCGCGAAATTCGTCACCGAACGACAGGACAGCAATCAGATGCAGGCATTCCGGCTCGCGTCCTGAGCCGCGATTGGGCCAGAACTCTGGACTCGCGAGATGGAGTGTTAGCAGCGCGCTTACGATGGCGGATTAGTCCGTGTCGCTGTGCTACCGAAGGGCGAGCGATCTTGCTGTCTGGCTGCGTTCTCGTTGCGCTCCCGGCATTGACGCTCAGTCACCCGCCGCGGCACCTACGGCAGATGCCGTCGCAGGCTGTCGAACGTGTCGTCGCATTACCAGCAGCAGCAACAATGGCGGCACGACCACCAGCGACATCATTTTGAAATCGTTGTTGTAGGCGATGATTTGGGCCTGCTGATTGATCAAATGATCCAGCATCGCGGCCCCATGCCGGGTCGTGGGGCTGAGGATGCGCGACGTGGCGTCGCCTTCCTGAAGCACGCGGTCGAACGGGGTGATGCCGCCGGCGATGTCGGCGTGCGAGGTCTGCGCGTTGCGCACCAGCATCAACGACGTCAGCGACACCCCCACCGCCTGGCCCAGATTACGACAGAGTGCCTGTAGCGACGTGGCATAACCGCGCAGCGATGCCGGCAGCGTGGTGAAAGCCACCACTGTCATGGGGTTGAACGTGAAGCCGATGGCGAAGCCTTGCAGCATCAATGTCAGCATCATGACCTGCTGCGACACATCCGGTGTCCAATAGCTCATGGAGTGCAACGCGAAGCCGAGCAATATCAAGCCGCAGGCCATCAGCTTGCGGTGGTCGAACATGTTGGACAGGCGGCTGGCGACCAGCATGCCGATCATGGTGCCAACGCCGCGCGGCGCCATCGACAGTCCGGCGGTCTCGACTGGGTAGCCAGCGAGGCTTTCCAGGTAGGGCGCCATCAGTGCGGAGCTCGCAAGCATGACTGTGGCGGTGCAGAACACCATCGACACGCCGGCGACGAAATTGCGGTCCTTGAACAAGCCAGGCGGCAGGAATGGACGTTCCGCGGTGAACATATGAACGACGAAAAGATACAGGCCCAGGCTGGCGAGCACCGCCTCGATGATGATCTCGCGCGAGGAGAACCAGTCCAGCTTCTGGCCTCGGTCGAGCAATAGCTGGACAGCGCCGACGCCCATCGCCAGCACGGCGAAACCGGTCCAGTCGAATTTAAGCTCGCTGCGCGGCGTGCTCTTCGGCAGGAAAATCAACAGGCCAGTGATGGCCAGTATGCCGAACGGCAGGTTGACGTAGAAGACATACCGCCAGTTATAGACCTCGGTCAGGTAACCGCCGAGCGTGGGCCCGGTGATCGGCCCGACCATCACGCCCATGCCGAAGATCGCCATTGCCTGCGCGCGTCGCTCGAACGGATAGATATCGAGCATGGTCGCCTGGCTCAGCGGCACCAGCGCGGCCCCGCACATGCCCTGGAGGAAGCGGAAGACCACCATCTGCTCCAGCGTGTCGGCAGTGCCACACAACATGGACGCGATGACGAAGCCCGTCATGCACACAACGTGCAGGTTCTTGCGCCCGAAGCGCACCGCGAGCCAGCCGACCGGCGCGGTCATGATTGCCGCAGCGATCACGTAGGATGTTAGCACCCAGGTGATCTCATCGGCGCTGGTGGAAAGCGTGCCCTGCATATAAGGCAGCGAGACATTGGCGATGGACGCGTCCAGCGACTGCATCAGATTGCCCAGCATCACGCTGAGGGTGATCAGCGCGCGATAGGGAACCCTCTGAGTTGCGCCGGACATCGTGGCTCAGGGCTCGGCGAATTGGCCCGGGGACCCGGGGAGGCCGGGCCGATGCCGGGGGCGGATGGAGCGGCAGTCGGATTTCATTGATCTTGGACAGTTCCAGCAGTTGGCGAATTGTGCCCCCGTTCTGCCGGTTGCGCCAAGAGCGGGCACCGGGCTGCCGGCGGCCTTGGCGCCTTTTCGCGCCTCCCGCTTTGCGCCAAACTGGCCGGCAACCGGAGGATGACGCACCATGGGCATCACCACACAGCTTGCCGAATTCACCGCCGGCATCCGGCTCGACCGACTACCGCCCGAGGTGGTGCAGCGCGCGCGCTTCCTGGTGCTGGACCTGGTCGGCAACATCGTCCGCGCACGGCATGACGCGGAGAGCACCGCATCGTTCCTCGGCACGGTGCGCGCCATGGGGATGGCCGCCGGCAATTCCGGCGTGTTCGGCGATGCCGCGCGCTATACGCCGGCGGGCGCGGCATTCCTGAACGGCGCGCTGGCGCATTCGCTGGATTTTGACGACACGCACGCACCCGGCTCGCTGCATCCCGGCGCGCCGGTGATTCCCGCCGCGCTGGCCGCGGGCGAAATGGTCGGCGCATCGGGTGCCGATGTGCTGGCGGCGATCGTCGCGGGGTACGAGGTCACCTGCCGCGTCGCGTTGGCTCTGCCGGCGGGCGAGCACTACGACCGCGGCTTCCACCCCTCCGCCACCTGCGGCGCGTTCGGTGCGGCGGCGGCGGCGGCGCGGGTGTTCGGGCTGGATGCCGATGGCGTGGCAGGCGCGCTGGGCACCGTACTGAGCCAATGCGCCGGCAGCCTACAGTTCCTGGTCAACGGCGCGTGGACCAAGCGCTTCCAGGTCGGCTGGGCGGCATGCAACGGGCTGATGGCGGCGACTCTGGTGCGCGAGGGCTTCAAGGGCGCGACCGAGGCGCTGGAAGGCCGCCACGGCTTCCTGCGCGCCTATGCGCCCAACCCGAAGCCGGAACGCGCGGTGCAGGACCTGGGCACCGTGTTCGAGCTGATGGCGACGGCGGTGAAGCCGTATCCGTCCTGCCGCTATGGCCATGCGGGGATTGACGCGGCGCTGGCGCTGCGTGCCACCAACGATCTGAGGCCGGAGCAAATCACCGCGGTGACGCTGGGGCTGCCGCGGTCGGGGATGATGCTGATCGGCGAGCCGGCGGCGCAGAAGTCCAACCCGCAGAACGTGGTCGATGGCCAGTTCAGCGGGCCGTTCGTGATTTCCTCGGCCCTGGCGACCGGGGCGATGGGCTGGGACAGCTACGACCTGCTGCAGGATGCGACCGTGCGGGGGTTGCTGCCGAAGGTGCATTGCGAGATCGACCCGGAGATCGAGGCGGAGTTCCCCGCCAACATGTCGGGCAAGCTGACGATCGAGGCACGCGGCGAAAAGTTCGTGCGCACGGTGGTGGTGCCGAAGGGCGAGCCGTCCAACTTCCTGAGCGAGGCGGAGCTGCGCGCGAAGTTCTCCGGCCTGACCAGCGCCGTGCTGGGGGCGGAGCGGTCGGCCCGGCTGGCGGATGCGGTGCTGCGGATCGACTCGACGTTGGATGTGTCGAGCCTGATGCGGTTGGCGACCCCTCTGGCGCCGGCGCGGCTGGCGGGGGAGTAGGGGCGGCATTATCCTGGGCACTCGTCGCGGAGAGTGGCCGAATCCATAATCGCGACAATGGAACCGGTGATGCTGAACATCGAGGAGGCCACCGCGGTGAGCTGCTCCGACGACTGCTCGACGAAATCGTCGTGCAGCTATATGCGTCGGAACAGCGGCACCCTGGAGACGCGGTCCAATACCAACAACGGTCCGCTGGGCCTCGGGCCGCACCGCGAACTGCGTCATGCAGCCACGAATGGCACGGCGTGCGCGCTACGCAGGGGCAGAGCGTGATCGCGCGGGCCCCCCCCCGCCTGCACCGAGAAGGTTGCCCCAGTTGATGAACTTGCTTGACATCGAGGTGCCAGTGATTCCGGCGATCAACGGCCCGGCCAGATCTCGTTGGGGTCAGAGATAGCGATCGCCGCAGATACGGCCGCGTTCCGGGATCCCGCGCATTCCCCGAACTGGTTGGGGTCGCGGGACGTAATGCATATTGTCATGCCTCTATTGCTCGGAATCAATCGTGGGCGGTATTTCTTGCCAACCCAACAGACTTATCGTCGCAGGAGGCGAAAGAGCCGAGGTTGGTCACAGACGTGCTGAAGCGTGACCAGGTGCTGGCGCGTGCGGAGCCATGCACACATGCTGACTCGGAATCCGATGCTGCGGTGCCAGACGCAGCTCATGTCCACTCCGTACTTTGCGCTCCGGTACTATGATGAGACGCAGCCTGTCCCTGAGGAGCGACGTGACCGTGCCCCGTCTTGCGCTTTGCCCAGCGTAGAAGTTCCTGTCGACGCCGTACCATCGCACGCTCGCTCAACGTAGCAGAGCGTTATTGTCCCAAAGTTGAGCCGAGAGTCCTTCCCGTCGTTCCGACGGGTCACCGGGAGGATCGGTCTCGCTTATCCAC
Organism: Acetobacteraceae bacterium; assembly: GCA_036489395.1. GTDB lineage: Bacteria > Pseudomonadota > Alphaproteobacteria > Acetobacterales > Acetobacteraceae > JASHVB01. The sequence goes on from DASXFW010000295.1 coordinate 4,507, forward strand.
GACCCGCTTCGCCTTGCCCAGCGAGCGCTCGATCGTGCCAGGCGGCTCCGCCACCACGCGCGTGGTCAGGCCGATGGTGTCCTTGATGCGCGCGACCACCAGCTTCGTCTCGGCCTCCAGCAGCACCGGATCGAAGTACTCCGGCCTCGCCTCGACATGCACGGCGACCTCGTCCATGCGGCCCACGCGCGTCAGCACCAACTGGTAATGTCCGCTGAGCACCTCGCTCTTCAGCAATTGTTCTTCGATCTGCGACGGGAACATGTTCACCCCGCGCACGATCAGCATATCGTCGGAGCGGCCCGTGATCTTTTCCATGCGGCGCATGGTTCGCGCGGTGCCCGGCAGCAGCCGCGTCAGGTCGCGCGTGCGATAGCGCACGACGGGCATCGCTTCCTTGGTGAGTGACGTGAACGCCAGCTCGCCATGCTCGCCGTCGCGCAGCACCGTACCGGTGTCGGGGTCGATCACTTCCGGGTAGAAATGGTCCTCCCAGATATGCGGACCGTCCTTGCTTTCGATGCACTCGCTGGCGACGCCGGGGCCCATGACCTCCGACAATCCGTAGATATCCACGGCATCCAACGCGAAGCCGGTCTCGATCTCGCGGCGCATCGCGTTGGTCCAGGGCTCGGCGCCGAAGATGCCGATGCGCAGGGAACACGCGCGCGGCTCCAGCCCCTGGCGGCGGAATTCGTCGAGGATCGCCAGCATGTAGCTCGGCGTAACCGTGATGATGTCGGGGCGGAAATCGTGGATGAGCTGCACCTGCCGTTCGGTCATCCCGCCGGACACCGGTACCACGGAACACCCGAGGCGTTGCGCGCCATCGTGCAGCCCGAGCCCGCCGGTGAACAACCCGTAGCCGTAGGCGTTGTGCAGGATCATGCCGGGGCGTCCGCCGGCCGCATGGATCGAGCGCGCCACCACCTGCGCCCACACTTCCAGGTCGCCACGCGTATAACCCACCACCGTCGGCTTTCCCGTCGTCCCCGACGACGCGTGGATGCGCACGACTTGCTCGCGTGGCACTGCGAACATGCCGAACGGATAGTTGGCGCGCAGATCCTGCTTGGTGGTGAATGGAAACTTCGCCAGGTCGTCCAGCGAGCGGAAATCGTCCGGATGCACGCCGGCGGCATCGAAGACACGGCGGTAGTGCGGCACGTTGGCGTGGGCGTGCCGCAGCGTCCACGCGATGCGTTCGCGCTGCAGCGACGCGATCTCGTCGCGCGAGGCGGTTTCGATCGGATCCAGGCCGGCCATCTATTCCTCCGTCCGCTCCACTGGTCGCGCCGCGGATCGCGGCTCGGGCCGCAACGTGCGGGTGTGGCCGCGGAACTCCGCTACCAGCGCGCCGTCAGCGGTACTGACGCGCACGTCGTACATGCCGGAGCGCCCCACGCGCGTGCGTTCCTCGGCTTCCGCCACCAGAGTTTCGCCGACGCGGCCCGGGCGCAGGAAGGTAATCGTGGCGTGCTGCGCCACGTCGGCCTCGCCGCGCTGATTGGCGGCGAACGCCATCGCGGAGTCGGCCAGCGAGAAGATGAAGCCGCCATGGCAGATGCCGTGCCCGTTTGTCATTGCGGCGGTTATCGTCAATGACAGCCGTGCGCGTCCCGCCGCGACATCATCCAGCCGCATCCCCAGGCCGGTGCTGGCACGATCATCCGCCCACATCGCTTCGGCACGGCTACGGACGGTGGGAGCGTGTGCGTGGGGTTCCTCCTCCCCTTGAGGGAGCGGGCCAGGGGGAGGGGTACAGGCATCCACCGACAGGGGAGGCGCGTACCCCTCCTCCCAATCTTGGTCCACTTCGCGGCCCACGCCCACGAGGGGAGAGGGAGAAGCCGCTCCCTTCGGTTCTTTCATCGCCCGCCCCGGAAGACCGGCGCGCGCTTTTCCAGGAACGCCTGGACACCTTCCGCATAATCCGCGCTACGCCCGCACACCGCCTGTGCGTCCCGTTCCAGATCGAGCTGCGCATCCAGCGTGTTGGTGCCCGCGGCTTCGAACACCCGCTTCATGCGGGCCAGCGCGGCGGTCGGCGCCTGCGCCAGTGACGCAGTCAGCGCCTCGGCTTCGGGCAGCAACACCGCGTCGTCCACCGCCTTCCAGATCAACCCCCAGGCCTCCGCACGTGCCGCGTCGATCGCCTCGCCCAGCATGGCCATGGCGCGCGCCCGCGCCTCGCCGATCCGCTGCGAGAGAAAGAAGCTTGCGCCCGAATCCGGCACCAGCCCGATCTTCACAAACGCCATCGCGAACTTCGCACTGCGCGCCGCCAGCACGATGTCGCACGCCAGCGCATAACTTGCACCCGCGCCGGCCGCCACACCGTTCACCGCGCAGACGACAGGTAATGGCAGCGCGCGCAGCTTGCGCACGAACGCATGATGCACATCGGCGACCTTCCCCAGGTCCGGCCAGCCTTCGCGGCCCGGCATCACCGACGGGCCGAGTTCCTGGCCGGCACAGAAACCGCGTCCCGCGCCGGTGAGCAATACCGCGCGGCACGTGGTGTCGGACTCCGCCGCATCCAGCGCGGCGATCAGCGCGCGCAGCATATCCTCGTTTGCGGCGTTCAGCTTTTCCGGGCGGTTCATCGTCAGCTTGTGCCAGCCGTCCCGGCGTTCGACGCGCAGTGTGTCGCTCATGTTATGGTTTGCTCCCTTCCGTCATCGCCGGAACACGTCTCGTCCTGGCCGGCCCTGACGCCATGCGCCTCAGGATAAGCCGACGGGCCGAGATGCCGATGCTTCTGTGTCATGGCCGGCCTGTGCCGGCCATGACACATGGAAATTCGCATCACTTCGCCCTCTGCCGCAGCGGCAGCCTGGTCCGGTACACCACCCGCTTCAGCGCCATCGCCGATTCGACCGACTGCACGCCCGGTATGCGCATCACCACGCCGCGCAGGAACGATTCGAACGCCACCAGATCGGCCGCCACCACGCGCATCAGGTAATCGCGCGCGCCGGTCATCTCGTACATCTCCATCACTTCCGGACATGCCTCGATCGCATGTTCGAAATCCGCCAGCGCGGTATCGGTGTGCACCGCAAGCTTCACCGTCACGAACGCGTTCACCGGCAGCCCGACCTTGTCCTGGTCCAGCACCGCGACATAGCCGCGGATGATCCCCGAATCCTCCAGCATCTTCTGCCGCCGATGCGAAGGCGAAGGCGACAGCGCCACCGCCTCGCTGAGCTCAAGCGTGGTCGCGCGTCCGTGCGCCTGCAGATGTTCCAGGATCGCGAGGTCGATTCGGTCGAGCTCCATGCGGCATCACCCCGTCGTTCTGTTGCGGCGCAGCATTTTGGTGAATCCTGCCAATCCGCCACACCAGCGCCATCAACTATGGCAGCCTTTCCCGCGACCCCAAACCTACATTCCCGAGCCTGGAGGCAACGTAAGCCGCCACGAAAGGGGATGCTCCAGGATGGACATCGGTCTCGCGCGCACCACGACCAGTCTGGAATCACGCTTCCTCGACTTCGACCAGCCCGTCCTGTTGTCCGGCATCCAGGCGCTCGTGCGTCTGCTGTTCGAGCAATCGCGGCGCGACCGCGCCGCCGGCCTGCACACCGGCGGTTTCGTGTCCGGCTATCGCGGCTCCCCGCTGGGCGGCCTCGACCAGGAACTCTGGCGCCGCAAGCAGCTGCTCGCCGCGCACGAAATCCGCTTCGAACCCGGCGTGAACGAAGACCTTGCCGCGACGATGCTGATGGGCACGCAGCAGCTCGACGTGTTTCCCGGCGCGCGCGTCGATGGCGTGTTCGGTCTTTGGTACGCGAAGGGGCCTGGCGTCGATCGCTCGGGCGACGCGCTGCATTGCGCCAATATGGCGGGCACGCATCGCAACGGCGGCGTGCTGGCGATACCGGGCGACGATCACGGCGCGCATTCATCCACGTATCCGCACCAGACCGAGTTCATGTTCCAGAACGTGTTCATGCCGGTGCTGAACCCGGATGGCGTGCAGGACATTCTGGACCTCGGCCTTGCCGGCTATGCGTTGTCGCGATTTTCCGGCTTGTGGATCGCGCTGAAGACCACCGCCGAGACCGTCGAGCAAAGCGCGACCGCCACCCTGCATTCCGATCGCTCTTTCATAACGCCTGATTACGAACTTCCATCGCACGGTCTGAACTTCGACCCGACCCTGCGCTTCCCCGCCGACCGCATCGTCCTGGAACAACGTATCGTTGACGAACGCCTTCCCGCGGCGCTGGCGTGGGCACGTGCCAACAAACTTGACCGCCTGGTCAGCGGCGGCCGCGACGCCGACATCGGCATTATCACCGTGGGCAAGGCGCACCAGGACACGCTGCATGCGCTGCGGCTGCTGGGCCTGGAGCACCATCCGCGCCTCGCGATCTACAAAGTCGCAATGACCTGGCCGCTGGAGACCGAGGGCCTGCGCGACTTCGCCCGCGGCAAGCGCATGTTGTTGGTGATCGAAGAGAAGCGCCCGTTCGTCGAAACGCAGCTTCGCGACGCACTGTATCACCTGCCCGCCGATGCGCGGCCGGTCGTCGTGGGCAAGGTGAACGCGAACGGCGCCCCGTTGCTGTCGCCTTTGATGGAATTGTCGCCGGAGAGTGTGGCGGCTGCATTGCGCACGGTGGTGGAGGCGTATGAGCAGGGGCAGGGGCAGCAGGAGAACGACCCCCCCCTCCCCTTGAGGGAGGGGGATGGGGGGAGGGGTCGTAACTTACAACCTCGACCCCTCCCCCTACCCCCCCTCAAGGGGAGGGGGGACTATCTCTCGCCTGCCTCGGCTTCGCCTTCCTCCGAACTTCTGAAGCGCGCGCCCGCTTTCTGCGCCGGCTGCCCGCACGCCACATCCACGCGCGTGCCGGAGGGCAGCTTCGCGACCGGCGGCATCGGCTGCCACATCATGGCGCTGGACGAAGGCGACCAGACCAAAACCTACGTGCAGATGGGCGGCGAGGGCGTACCCTTCGTCGGCCTCGCGCCGTTCACCGACACGCTTCACACGTTCGCCAATCTTGGCGACGGCACCTACCAACATTCCGGCATCCTCGCGATCCGCCAGGCGCTCGCCGCGCACGCCCGCATCACCTACAAGCTGCTGTTCAATGACGCCGTCGCCATGACCGGCGGCCAGCCGGCCGAGGGCGCGCCCACGGTTCCGCACATCGCCGCGCAGCTCGCCGCCGAGGGCGTGCAGCGCATCGCCATCGTCGCCGACGAAGCAGCGCGTCTGCCGTCCGCCCGCGACCTGCCGGCGGGCACGACGCTGCACACGCGCGACGCGCTCGACACAGTGCAGCGTGCGCTGCGCGACCATGACGGCGTATCGGTGCTGATCTACGATCAGGTGTGCGCGACGGAAAAGCGCCGTCGTCGCAAGCGCGGCAGCATGGCGCCGGCCGATGTGCACGTCGTCATCAACGAGCAGGTTTGCGAGAATTGCGGGGATTGCTCGACGCAGTCGGGGTGTATCGCGATCGAGCCGGTTGAAACGATGCTCGGTCGCAAGCGCCGCATCAATCCGACAAGCTGCAACGTCGATCTTTCGTGCCTGAAGGGCTTCTGCCCAAGCTTCGTTACCATCGCCGGGCCACCCGCGGCGCCGGATATCGATCCGCAATGGCAGGAACGCGAAGCCGCATTGGCGCGCGCATTGCCTCAACCGGTGCTGCCACATCCCGGGCTCCCCGGGCCAGGCGCCCGTGCACAGGCATGGCGCGGCGTGTTCTGTGGCATCGGCGGCGGCGGCATCGTGACGGCGGGCGCCATCCTGGCGATGGCGGCGCATCTCGAAGGACGCCCGGTGCGCACGCTGGACTTCACCGGCCTGGCGCAAAAGAACGGCGCCGTCGTCGCGCACGTGCAGATCGCCGACGACGAAGCCGAGCTCGACGTGGTGCGCATTCCGCTCGGCACCGCCGACGTGATGATCGCGGCCGACCTCGCGGTCGCCTGCGCGCCTGACGTGCTGGAGCGCAACGCACGCACCGCCGCGGTGATCGGCAACATGGACCTCGCCGCGACCGCTGCGTTCAAGCACGATCCGCACCTGCCGATCGACGCGGCGCTGCACCGCCGCACCATCGAGTCCGCGACCGACGCTGCCCATTCCGCCTGGCTGCCCGGTGTCCGCATCGCCGAACGTTTGTTCGGTAACGCGCAGGCGATGAACACGCTGCTGCTCGGCCTCGCGTGGCAGCGCGGCCTGATACCGGTCGGTGCACCGGCGATCCTGCGTGCGATCGAACTGAACGGCGCCGCCGTCGAACTCAACAAGCGCGCGTTCCTGTGGGGTCGCATCCTGGCAGAACATGCAGAGCTGGCCGCGGAAATCCTGGGCGGCACCGAGGCGCCGCCGCGGTCGCTTGACGCGCTGATCGACGCGCGTGCCGCGTTCCTGGTGGACTATCAGTCGCGCGACTACGCCAACCGCTATCGCACGAAGCTGCGCGACGTGATCGCGCGCGAGACCGCGGTATGCGGCGCACCCGGCAAGCTGTCGCGCGCGGCGGCGGAGGGCTTGTTCCGCGTCATGGCCTACAAGGACGAATACGAAGTGGCACGGCTGCATGCCGCCGCGTCGTATGGCGAGTGCCCGGTGTTCCATCTCGCGCCACCGCTGGTCTCGCGCGTCGATCCGGCCACCGGGCGGCGACGCAAGATCGCGCTGCCCGGCTGGCTCGCGCTGCCGGTGTTCCGCGTGCTGCGGCTCGGCAAGGTGCTGCGCGGCACGCGGCTCGATCCGTTTGGCTGGCAGGCGGAGCGGCGGGCGGAGGTCGCGCTCGTGGCGGCGTATGTGGCGGACCTGGATGCCGCGTTGCAGGCGTTGCGGCCGGACACGCTGGGGACGGCGGTCGCGCTGGCCGAACTGCCGGACATGATCCGCGGCTTCGGGCCGGTGAAGGATGCGAACCGCGCGAAGGCGGCGGCTCGGCGGAAGGTGCTGCTGGCACGGTTGCGGATCGCGAAACGGCGGGAGAGGGTGGCTGCATAAAAAATGGAATTGCGTTATAGAGCATGACCGGCCATGCTCCAGGGCCGTATCATATAGCGTGTTCAGCGTCGTGCGGGCCCGTTCGGCCAATTCCTGCCGGCCAGATGGCTAGGAGTTTGTCCGAGATTATTCTGCCTTTATACATAGCCTTCTGAACATCAGGCGAATGGTGGCAAGCGGCAGGAATGCGCGGGCCTTGTGGTTGAGGCATTCCCATTCTCAGTCCTTGGCCAATCGGCGACACCGGTTCAAGCGACACTAGCACAGCGTTTCCATAGAACGACTCCTATCATGCTGGCACGGTAATCTTGTAGGACCAGGTATGGACAACGGGCTCGCGATTGAGGTCATCGAGGTACGCGATGATCCGTTGTTTGAGTTCGGCTTTCGAAGCCACCCGGATGCGACGCAGGACGGAGCGCGCCATCTTCGAGAAGAAGCCCTCGACCAGGTTGAGCCAGGAGCCGTGCTTTGGCGTGAAGACGAAGCTGAAGCGGTCCTCGCGCTGGGCGGCAAGCCACTTGTTGGTTTCCTTCGAGACGTGCGCCGAATGATTGTCCAGGACGACCTTGATCGCGGTCTCGGCAGCGTGGGCCGCATCGAGCTTCTTGAGAAAGCCGATGAATTCGCGGGAGCGGTGGCGGTCTTCGACAGTGGCGTGAACCTGGCCGGTGAGCAAATCGATCCCCGCCAGCAGGCTCAACGTCCCGAGGCGCTTGTATTCATGGTCGCGCGCGACGCAGGCGCGCTTGCCCGCGACCGGCGGCAGGTCCGGCGCCGTGTTGGCAATCGCCTGGATGCCCGGCTTCTCGTCATAAGAGATGAACGCGATGTTGGGCGCGGTCTGCTCCGCCGCCGCCGCTTCGGGAGCAACTTGGGCGGCCTTAAGTTCCGCCGCTCGCAAGATGGCAACTTCCTGATAAAGACCCAGGACTTCGGCCATTTTTGCCTCGAACTCAGGATCCCGCCGCTCCAGGTAGTAGCGCGCCTTGTGCGGCTTCACCTCCTGCTCGGCGAGGAGCTTGCCAACCGTGCCTTGCGCGATCCTCGCCAGGCTGGCGTGCCCCGCTGCCGGACCATGCTCGCGGCTATGACGGGCCAGCAATCGCGTTGTCCAGAACTCGTGCGGGTATCCCACCTCCTTGGCCTTCTGGCAGGCCAGGGATACCAGCCACGCCCGCGCCGGCACGGTGATCTCAGGCTCCTTGCCAGGCCGGGGACTGTCGTCGAGCGCCGCCATGACCCCGAACCTGATAGTCCGTGCCAGGCAACGCTGCACCGTCTGGTGCGTCACACCAACGGCACGGCCGGCCGCGTGGCACGACGGGTCATCCCGATAGTGCAGCAGCATCCGGGCGCGCGTCACGTGGCTCGCCGGCTCGGTCCGCGAACGGGCGATCGACCGCAGCTCGGCCAACTCCGTCTCCCCAATGGTTAGTTCGACCACCTTCCGAGCTGCCGACATCGCATCCACCTGTCTCGCTGATAGGGTGAGAGGCGACCACATCTGGGAATCCCCAGCCTCAAATGGAATCCCCCCGCAACAGGTTGGTTTCATGGAATCGATGTACTAGATGCCATGTTACCAAGGCAATTCGAGTCGGACTCTTATGAGCGCAAAAGACCAGCCCGATTGCATCCGGGAATCTCCCCCTCGAAACTGCACCTGGACGCCTCCCGCCAGCGGCTTATATTTGGTCAAAATCGCAGCGAGAGACGCGCAAATCGAAGACAACGGTGGCGAGCTGCCCGCTCCCGCCACCCAGGAGAGGCCAACATGGCGTATGCAACTGCGGCTGCACCGGTTCCCATCATCCGCCTGCCGCATGTGGCGGTGCCGAGGTTGCGCTGGCCGTGTCTGTCCGCCGGCATCCGCGCTTGGCTGATGATCGCCCTTATGTTCTGCCCGTGCGTCCTGTCGGATGCCATCGGGTACTGCGTGCAACACCTCTTTTACACGCAGGCACAAATCGATGCGCGGCAGTCACCCGAAGCGCTGATGACGAAAATCCGCATGTTCGATGTCGCCTGCCCCGCAGCGAACACGTCGCCGGCAGAACATGGCCGCTGGGCGACGTATGCGGCGGAGCAAGGATGGCCGATGTACCCGCAGGCGGGTCCGGACTGCTTCCACGCGGACCGAAATCTGCGCGGCATCCTGCCACTGAAGGTCTTCACCGTTGCCTGCCCGAAGGTTTTGCTCTCGGCCGTCGAAAGTCGGCACTGGCTGATCTACGCCGCGGATCACGGGTGGACCGCGTATCAACAAGCTGGCGACGGATGCGTCGATCCTTGAGCCGGCGCGCCTAGCGGCAACCGGGCGCGTCCGGGTGTGCGCCGCAGCCGCCGGCGCTCGCGTTGACGTGTGCATGCGGTGGTCGCGTTGACGCCACCGTGCCATCCTTGGTGACGCCGTGCGAGGTACACTCGCAGTAGCCATCGACCGGCATCGTGGTAGGGCACGTTAGGTTTTCCGCTTGGCACATGTTCGCGCGCGCAGGGCCACCGGTAAGCGCGATGACGACCGCCAGCGCGGCGGCCAGGTATCCGAGGCTTCTCATGCTTGGAGACCTTTCCTGTTTTGGGCTGGACATGCCTGCCCAGACGATGGGGTGGCGAAACCACGTGCGCAATTCCTCGCCGTCTGACAAGTGCGAGATCAGGGCCGCCCCGGGAAAGCCGCGTCGTTGCCGGGCGAACGGCGCTGAAGCCATGTTCCACCCGGAATTGCGCCGTCCCTCGCGTCTCGCAATGACATGCCCCGCCGCTTACTGCGCCCATGAGCAAACACCGGAGGCGCAATGCGGTAATGGCGCAAACCACGAGGAACAAATCCGCAACGGCCATGGAGCGGTCCGCGTGAAGCTAAATATGTGTAGCCCGGCGGCTTGCGCACGCCCCCAAACGCGGGTTACATGAGTTCATGGTCTGTAGCACGTGCATCGCATTTCGGACGGCCCGCGCATTGGCGCGTGGCTCCGCGCGCGTGCTGGCGACTTCGATCGCCCTCGGCCTCCTTCTTCGACTTAGCCGCCCCTGAGCGCTTCGCCGGGTTGCTGAATGCCGGCTTCGCTCAGGGGGACCCCTGAGGCTAATGTCGCGTCAACATCCCGAGGAATCGCCACAATGAGCATAGAGCATCCCAGCTTCGGCAAGCTGGACGACGACCGCATCATCATCTTCGACACCACGCTGCGCGACGGCGAGCAATCGCCCGGGTTCTCGATGAACCTGAACGAGAAGATCCGCATGGCGGAGGCGCTGACCGAGCTGGGCGTCGATGTGCTGGAAGCCGGCTTCGCGATCGCCTCGCCGGGCGATTATGAAAGTGTCAAGGCAATTGCCGAGAGCATCGGCCAGCGCCCCGACACGCCTGTCATCGCCAGCCTGGCGCGTGCCGGCAACATGGACGTGCTGCGTGCGGCGGATGCGCTGCGTGCGGCGAAGCGGCGGCGCATCCACATCGTCATCGCCACCAGTGCGCTGCACATGAAGTACAAGCTGCGGCTGGAGCCCGATGAGGTGGTGGCGGCGACCGTGGATTCCGTTACGCTGGCGCGGCAGCACGCCGACGACGTGGAATGGTCGGCCGAGGACGCGACGCGCAGCGACATCGACTTCCTGTGCCGCGTGGCGGAGGCGGCGATCAAGGCAGGTGCCACCACGATCAACCTGCCGGATACCGTCGGCTATGCGCTGCCGGAGGACATGGAGCGGATGTATTCGGCGATCCGCAACCGTGTGCCGGGCGTGGAAAAGGTGGTGCTGTCCACGCACAACCACAACGATCTGGGGCTGGGTGTGGCGAACACGCTGGCGGCGATCCGGGCTGGCGCGCGGCAGGTGGAATCTACGATCAACGGCATCGGCGAGCGGGCCGGCAATGCGTCGCTGGAAGAAGTGGTGATGGCGATCCGCACGCGGCAGGATGCCATTCCGTGCAGGAACAACATCCAGACGACGCATCTGCTGCGCGTGTCGAAACTGCTGGCGACGGTGACGGGATTCGACGTACAGCCGAACAAGGCGATCGTCGGGCGCAATGCGTTCGCGCACGAGGCGGGCATTCACCAGGACGGCGTGCTGAAGAATGCCGCGACGTATGAGATCATGACTCCGGAAAGCGTCGGTTGGCAAAAGAACAGCCTGGTACTGGGGAAACATTCGGGCCGGGCGGCGTTTCGGGACAAGCTGAAGACGCTGGGGTACCAGATCGGCGACAACCAGTTGAACGATGCGTTCAGCCGTTTCAAGCGGCTGGCCGATGCGAAGAAGGTGGTGTTCGACGACGACATCGTCGCGCTGGTGGATGACGAAGTGATGCGGGACCATGAGCGTGTCCGGTTCGTCTCGCTGGATCTGCATGCGGGTTCGAAGGGGCCGGCGCGGGCGGAGCTGGAGCTATCGGTGGATGGCGTGGCGAAGTCCGCGACATCGACGGGCGACGGGCCGGTCGATGCGGTGTTCAAGGCGATCCGCGAGGTGTTTCCGCACGAGGCGAACCTGGTGTTGTTCTCGGTCGGTGCGGTGACCGAGGGCACCGACGCGCAGGCGAAGACGACGGTGCGGCTGGAGGAAAACGGCAAGCTGGTGGATGGTCAGGGCGCCGATACCGACACGATCGTGTCGGCCGCGCGGGCCTATGTGCATGCGCTGAACAAGCTGCTGGTGAAGCGGGCGCGGACGGAGCCGCAGGCGCTTTCGGCTTAGGGCGTTTTCAGCAAGCGAGGCAAGCAAGGATTCAACACGGAGTTTCGCAAAGGCAGGCGCCGGGTTTCACAAAGAGGCAGCACCTGATCGGTGCGGCCGCCATGGCGGGAAGATGGCCGGCTGCCGTATTGCTGCGAACGGATGCAGTCCTTGCTTCTCTCGATGAGGCCCTGTGTCTGACTTTGTGAAACTCTGTGTTGAATCCTTGCTGTCTTGCTTGCTTCTACGCACCCCGCGGAACGCCCCGCGCCCCACACTGGCGCTCGTCCCGAAAACCAAAAATCTGTTCCTTCCCGCAGTCGAACCGATTAGGATCGCGGTCGCTCCAGAAAGCGCCAACAAAGGGGATGTCACCATGAGTTCGGAGTCCACCACGAGCGCCTTGCAACCGATGATTGTCCCGTCGAATGCGGCGGAGAGCATCCGTCCGTTCGGCATCGACATGAAGGTGATGCTGGGGGCAGAGCACACCGGCGGCTCGTTCTCGGCGATCCTGGGCGAGGTGAAGCCGGGTGAGGGTCCGCCGCCGCACTTGCATCGCGACCGCGAGGAATATTTTTTCGTCCTGGAAGGCACCTACTCGCTCGGCGTGAACGGCAAGGAATCCACGATCGGGCCAGGCACGATGGTGTTCGTCCCGCGCGGCACGGTGCATACGTTCAAGAACGTCTCCGACGGCATGGGCCGGATTCTCGAGTGGACCATTCCCGGCAGCAACGGCGACTATTTCCGCGCGATGCACGAGATGGAGTCGAACGGCGGCTTCAACCCGGAGACGTTTGCCGCGATCAACAAGAAGTTTGTGACCGAATTCGTGGAGTAGCCGCGCACCTTCCGTCATTGGGGATTGGCATCGGCAGGCGGGCCGACCCGTCCTGGATGAAACGGCAATACCCGCACCCCGCCGTCATGGCCGGACTTGACTCGGCCATCTTCGCTACGACCGCGCGCGAGGCGATGATGCCGGCACGTGAGCTCGTGCGCAGATGGCCGGGTCAAAGGCCCGGCCGTGACGGGCTAGATTCTTGTGCGGGCGGCTCGTCGCGAACGAGATTGCTTCGGCCAAGCGGCCTCGCAATGACAGGAAGGCGCGGCCTCGCAATGACAGAAAGCCCAAGTTTCATTCAGCGTGGGTCGGCCGCCCGGCCGGTGGCGACTCGCAATGACAAGCGAACTCAGGCACGCCGAATCTCGCACAGATACGCCCGCAGCGATGCGGTGCCACTGACCGGGTCCAACGCCTGGCTGCCAATCAGCAAATTAAAGTTCGAACCATCCGGTCCGAACGGATCGTAGCCGGGCGCGCCAAGTTCAGCGCACGCCTGCCACCACCCATGCTCGCCCACCGCAACACGCGGATCGAGCGTGTCGTTGAAGCGAGCCCGCGCCCGCACGCGCGCATCCGGTGTCTCGATCGTCACCCAGTCGCCGGCGGCAATCCCGCGCGCACGCGCCGCCGCCGGATGCAGATCGATCTGCGGATCCAGCGAACGCCGGCGCAGGCTGGGCAACCCACGATGCTGCGTCTGGCAGAACACGGTGGGCTTGGCGCATGTCAGGACCAACGGAAAACGCGCGGCGAGATCCGGGCGCGTGGCTGGGCCGATCGGCGGTTCCTCGAAATCCGGCAGCGGCGCGTAGCCATGATCGAGGAAGGTCTGCGAATACAGTTCCACCCGCCGCGACGGTGTAGCAAAGCCGCGCGGCACGCCGTGTGCGTCGGGCGCCGCGTATTTCCGATACTGCGCCTGCAGGGGCACATGCACACCGCCCGGCGAGGCACGTAATTGCTCCAGCGTGACGCCGCTGGGTGCAAGCTGCTGCCGATACGCCGCTTCAACGTCGCCGTCCCAGAACACCGCTGCGAGGCCAAGCCGCGCCGCAAGGTCGAATATAATGTCGGTGTCCGGCCGCGATTCGCCGATGGGCGGCAACACTGCCTGGCGGAACTGGATGTGCGACTGCGCCTCCGGGCTGATTTCGAACCCGAGCTTCAGCGCCTCGCGCTCGAAGCATGACGCGACTGGCAGCACGATGTCGGCCATCGCCGCGGTCGGCGACAGGAACATGTCGCAGTGCGCGTAGAACTCCAGCGCGGCAAGCGCCGTGCGGCCATAGCCGCCATCGGCGTGCGCCAGCAGCATGTTAGAGCCGAAACCGATCAGTCCGCGCACCGGGTACGGCGTACCTTCCAGAATGGCGCGATAGATTTCACGCGCGGTGACATTGCCGGTGAGCCCTGGCCCGAGCGGACGTTCGCCAATCCCCAACGTCGGCGCCATGCGCTTTGCCGCCGGCAAATCCTCCCCGGTGACCGCGCCGGACGGCACAGCCGGCAACAGCACGTTGCCGCCTGGCGCGTCGAAACTGCCTGTCAGCGCATATAACACCGACATCGCCCGCGCCGTCTGCGTCACGTTCGCCTGCTGCTCGTGGCCGCTCCACGCATAATAGGAAACCGGGCGCGCATGCCACATCAGCCGCGCGGCCTCCTCGATCTGCGCGCGTGGAATCCAGCAGGTTTCCTCGACATGTTCTGGCGTATAGCGGCGGCACATGCGCGCATACAGCTCGAATGCCGGGTGGCAAACCACGTCGCCGACCCGATACTTGCCCTCCAGCGCATGGTTCGCGCAATCCCCGCCATACGGCACCGCACGTTCCGCCACGCTGTCCCACACTGTGAAGCGGCCGTCCTGCATCAACATGCGGCCGTTATCGGCGCGCACCAGCATCGGTCCGTTGCTCCACGTGCGGATGAAGTCGCGATCGTACCAGCCATGTTCTATCATCTGGTTGGCGATCCCCAGCGCGAGCGCGCCGTCGGTGCCAGGCCGCACGCGCAGCCAAAGATCGGCCTTGTTCGCCAGGCCCGCATGCCGCGGATCGACCACGATCAGCTTCATGCCGCGCTTCAGCGCTTCCACCACCGCGGTGGCGTGCGTCAGGCGCGAGGCGCTGGGATTATAGCCCCACAGGATCAGGCAGCCGGCATGCGCGATATCCGCCATGGCGCCGCCGCCGCCTCCGGTCGCGACCGCGCCCACCCCGAACGTATGACGCGTCGCGCCGGCGCGACCCCACCCACACACGTCCACGCTGGTCATCGCATTGGGCGATCCGAATGCGTTCATCAGCCGGCGAATGAACGGCCCGGCGTCGCCGATTGCCGTGGTCGAAGCCGAGGACTGGCTGAAACACACCGCGTGCGAACCATGCGCGTCGGCGATGCGGCGCATGGCGGCGGCGACCTCATCCAGCGCCTCGTCCCAACCGATGCGCTGCCAGCCGGGATCGGCCTCGCCCTTCGGCCGCGTGCGGCGCAGCGGATGGGTCAGTCGTTCCGGGCTGTACACCAGCTCCGGAGCCGCGCGGCCTTTCGCACACAGCGCCTGGCCGGTGGGATGCGTCGGATCGGGATCCAAACGGGTGAAGCGGCCATCCCGCACCGTCGCGACGGTGCCGCACCGTGCGATGCACAGTCCGCAGTAACCCTGTAGGCGGTGCTCGGTGGCTGCATCGGGCATAGGCGGTTCCCTCCATGGGTCCCCCGGGATGAAACGCCGCGGTTCTGTCATTGCGAGTTGGCACCGGCCGGCGGCTGCCGACCCGCACTGGATGAAACGGCGTCGGCGGCCTGACCTAGGTTCCCCCCTCCCCTTGAGGGAGGGGTTGGGGGAGGGGTGCGTGCATCCACCGACCGCGGATGCACGCACCCCTCCCCCTGGCCCCCTCCCTCAAGGGGAGGGGGGAATCTTGTTTCTTGTTAGGCCGCCAGGCCGAAGCAATCTCCCGCGGGCGATTGCTTCGGCCTGGCGGCCTCGCAATGACAGGGGGCCGGCGTTTCATCCAGAACAGGTCTGCCGCGGCTGATGGCAACGCGCAATGACAGAATCGTGGCGTTTCATCCAGGGGCAGTGATGACCGCAGCGACAACGTCCGTCCGCCCCCTTGCGCTTGCCCGTCGGCTGTCGCCTCATGCCCCGCCAAACGAACCGGAGGGGACCCGAAGACGATGTCCGACCAGCCCAGCCACCTGCACGAACCCGGCGGCGACTTTCAGTGCCTGCACGAATTCATCCCCGCGGCCCGGGCGAAGCTTTCGAACCACATATGGGGTTATCTGGTCGGCGCCGCCGAGTCCGAAACGACCATGCGGCGCAACCGCGCGGCGCTGGACGCGATCGCGCTGCGGCCGCGGGTGTGCCGCGACGTGTCGAAGCTGGACATGTCCACCAATTTGTTCGGGCGCAAGTGGCGCATTCCGGTCGCGCTGGCACCGGTGGGTTCGCTGGAGTCGTTCCATCCGGGCGGCGCGGCGACCGCGGGACGCGGGGCTTCGGAATTTGGCACGCCGATCGTCGTCAGCTCGGTGACGCATCCGGGGCTGGAGGAAACCGCCGCCGCCACACCAGGCCCGAAGATCTTCCAGCTCTATGTGCGCGGCGATAACGCATGGATGGACGACGTGGCGAAGCGCGCGGTCGCCGCGGGTTACGATGCGTTCGCCATCACGGTCGATACGGCGGCCTATTCGCGGCGCGAGCGCGACATTGCCGGCCGCTTCGTCAAGCCGTGGCGCACTGCGGCGACGGGACATAATTTCCAGGCCGGGTTCACCTGGGACAACGTGAGGCACTTCAAGGACCATCACGGCATTCCGCTGATCCTGAAAGGCATCGCGACCGCGGAAGATGCGGCGATCGCCTGCGAATACGGGGTGGATTGCGTGTATGTGTCGAACCACGGCGGGCGGCAGCTCGATCATGGGCGCGGTTCGATGGACGTGCTGCCGGAGGTCCTGGCCGCGGTGCGCGGACGCGCCAAGGTGATGATCGACGGCAGCTTCTGCCGCGGCACCGACATCGTGAAGGCCATCGCCCTGGGCGCCGACGCGGTGGCGATGGGGCGGATGTATTGCTACGCGCTGGCGGCAGGCGGAGATGCCGGCGTGCACATGATGCTGACGCTGCTGGAGCACGAGATCGGCGTGGCGATGGCACTGTCCGGGGTGAGGTCGCTGAGCGAGCTGAATCGGTCGTTGCTGCATTTCGGTGCGCCGCCGGTATTCGCTCCGCATGTGCACAGCGCTTTCCCGTTGTTGTTCCCGACGCCGGAGCATCAGGGGTAGCGGGAGAACCGGCCGGGTCTGGCACCGCGGCCTCACCGGCGGTGCTGTCTGCCAGCGGCATGACCCGCGGGTCATCCGCGCAGGTCGGAGTCGGGGCAAATTCGTTATCATTCCCCCAGTTGTTCTTAGTATGTTCTAAACAGCCACCGGGTTTCCCCGGCGCCTCGGATAACCCATATTCGCAGTCTGTCGCGCGAAAGGAATCCCAGCCCCGTGTCCGATGCCATCCAGCTTACCCGGTTGCCCTCCGGCCTGACCGTCGTCACCGAACGCATGGATCGGGTGGAGACCGTCTCCTTCGGCGCCTATGTCGCCACCGGCTCGCGCAACGAGGCGGCGGAGGAAAATGGCGTGTCGCATTTCCTGGAGCACATGGCGTTCAAGGGCACCGAACGTCGCACGGCGGCGCAGATCGCCGAGGAGATCGAAGCCGTCGGCGGCCACATCAACGCCTACACCGCGCGCGAGCAAACCGCGTACTATGTGAAGGTGCTGAAGGAGGACACCGCATTGGGCGCCGACATCATCGGCGACATCCTGACGCATTCCACCTTCGAGCCGGAAGAACTGGAGCGCGAGCGCGGCGTGATCCTGCAGGAGATCGGCCAGGCCAACGACACGCCTGACGACATCATCTTCGATCATTTCCAGGAGGCGGCGTACCCGAGCCAGCCGCTCGGCCGGTCAGTCCTGGGCACCGAGGAAGGCATCCAGTCGATGCCACGCACTGCGCTGACCGGATACATGAAGCGGCATTACGCGGCCTCGAACGTGGTGGTGTCCGCCGCGGGCAAGCTGGAGCACGAGCAAATCCTGGACCTGGTGCAGCGGCATTTTGCCGATCTGCCGGCGGAGCTGCCGCCGGAAATGGTCGCCGGCCGTTATCGCGGCGGCGAGTTCCGCGAGGACCGCGATCTCGACCAGGTGCACATCGTGCTGGGCTTTCCCTCCGTCGGTTACGGCGACATCGACTATTATCCGACGCTGCTGCTTTCCACGCTGCTGGGCGGCGGCATGTCGTCGCGCTTGTTCCAGGAGGTGCGCGAGAAGCGCGGGCTGGTGTATTCGATTTACTCGTTCAGCGCGCCGTATCTCGATGGCGGCGTGTTCGGCATCTACGCCGGCACCGGCGAGAGCGAGGCCGAGGAACTCATGCCGATCACGCTTGAGGAACTGCGCAAGGTGCAGTCGGAAGTGACGATCGCGGAACTCGCGCGGGCACGGGCGCAGGTGAAGGCCAGCCTGCTGATGTCGCTGGAAAGCACCGGCAGCCGGACCGAGCAACTCGCGCGCCAGATGCAGGTGTTTGGGCGGGTGATCCCGACCGATGAAACTGTGGGGAAGCTGAACTCGGTGACGACGGAAGACGTGCAGCGCGCGGCGGCCCGGCATTTCCGTGCGGTGCCGACGTTGGCGGCGCTGGGGCCGGCGAAGCGGGTGCCGAAGCTGGCGGATATCGCGGAGAAGCTGGCGGTGTAACGCGAACCGCGTCGTGCCCTCCTGTCGTTGCGAGTTCCCCACCAGCCTGGCGGCTGACCCGCACTGGATGAAACTGGAGCCTCCTGTCATTGCGAGGCCAGGCGGCCTAACAGGAAACAAGGTTCCCCCCTCCCCTTGAGGGAGGGGTTGGGGGAGGGGTGCGTACATCCGCGGTCGGTGGATGTACGCACCCCTCCCCCAACCCCTCCC
>DASXFW010000168.1:0-96730 GCA_036489395.1 Acetobacteraceae bacterium
GTGCACATCGTTCAATTCCGTCGCTGTCTGCGGCTCGACCAGAAGCACGTCTTCGACCAGAAGGCCGGCATCGCGCAGCTCTTGCGCCAGTGCGTTCTCGTAGAGCGTTTCGACAAACCCAACCCCGCGCGTATTCAGCACGGTGAATGCGCAGCCGGCCACCTGCCCCGACAGATCATTCAGCCGCGCACTATCTGCGTGTTCTGCGTCCATCGTCTGTCATCTGCGTTAAAATACTTGCTTCGCGATGCTGCCAACAATCGATGACGGAAGGCCTGACGCACCCACGTCGCAGCCGGCGTGCGAGGTTTCGCACTCACGGATTCAAGCAGGAGCGAACAGTCAGAACGGCTTGGGTGATGGAGAGACGGGTTTGAAGGACCGGCCTGGGCGCAAAGCTGCCGAGTATCGGCGGAATGAGACGTCTGTTTCCGCGACCGCCTGATGAGTCGGGCCATGACAGACGTGGGTCGAGACCCGACATTCAAACTGACCCGCTACCCGCTGATCGCCAGCATCGCGTCACTCTGCCGTCCGTGCACCATGATGCGGTGCATCTGGTCCCACAGCGCCTCGTGCGCGATCGGGTCCTGCCCCCGCAGGATCGGTCGCAACCGCTGCGCCACGTAGGCCGCGACCAGATCGGGCAGCGGCCCGGCGATGCCGTGCACGCCATCGCCGGTCTCGACGCGCAGGAAATGCTGCCGCACGCGGAAATGCGTCGCATCGACTGGCTCGCCCCCCTCGAAATCGTCGCGCATGCGGTATTCGGGATAGATGTCGATCGGCCGGACCAGCCGCTCCTCCCAGCAGGGCCCGTCGGTTTGCAGGGTCCCGGACAGGCGCAGCACGCGCACCGCGGTGATCGGCATGGGGAAAACTCCGGCAGGACCGGCGCAACTGGCCGGGCGGTTTACCGATCGTCAAGCATTGCCGTGCTGTCGGCGCTGGCCATGCAGGACCGGACTGCGGCGCAGCGCCGTTTGCAGGAGGTGCGGAGCGCATCGGCAGGCGTGTTGCGCTGCCTCGACGGGTTCGGCCGCGCCTATCCCAGCGCGATGCGCCAGGGGCAGGACTCGGGCGGCGCGGCCGGCAGGGTGCGACAGGCTGCCTGACGATCGAACTGATCGCACGGTTGAACTGATCCCGCGGTCGCGCGATATGGCGGTGCCGCCGCCGGGAGACACAACCGTGAAGCTGCCGCGTTTCCTCCAGACGACCGTGCTGTGCCTCGCAGTGGTGCTGACGGCGTGTGCGCCGGTTCCGGCCACCGGGCCCGACACCATGGCGCTGGACTGCCCTGCCCGCTTCGGACCGCCGCTGCTGATCTTCCAGCTCTATATGGGGCGCTCGATGCCGCCGTTCGGCGAGGTCACCGATGCGGACTGGGACGCCTTCGTGGACAGGGTGGTGACGCCGGCGTTGCCCAACGGCTTCACCACGTTCGACGCGAACGGCGGCTGGATGAGCCCGGCCTCGGGAAAGACAATCCGGGAACGCACCAAGGTGCTGATGACCGCGCTGCCCAATGCGCCGGACAGCATCGCCAAGGTCAAGCAGATCCGCAACGATTACCAAGTGAAATTCCACCAGCAGGTCGTCGGCATGACGGTCAGCCCGGCATGCGGATCGTTCTGACTGTCGTTGCTGTGGTGCTACAAATTCGTGAAAATTATCCAGCGCGCTGTAACGGTCCGCTGACGGTGTAGTACCGTGCCACGAACAGTTGACGACCGCCGGTGGATTTCGCGGCCGGATATCGTCAAGAATTGCAACAGTTCGACAAGGAGCCAACGGCGCCCAACAGAATTTGATTGACCAGGGGCGCTTGGGCGACCACAACATTTCGCGAGGTCCAGAACGCAGAAATTGAACAGCCCTCCTGATTGCGCCGGACGGTGATGAGGCGATGACGTACCCGGAATGAAGATATTCCGCGATTCCGCACCGACCCATTTGATGGAGCGACGGGTGACCGCGTTCCTGATTCCGTTGGCCACTCTTCTGCTGCTCGTCTGCACCTGGGCCGGGACATACGACGCTGTTCGCGCCCATCGTCAGGAAGCGGAATCCCACCTCACCGCCGAACTGACAGGCCAGGCGCTGTCGCTGGAAACGCGGCTGCAGCATGAACTGATGGTAACCAGCGAGACGCTGCGCATGCTGGCAAGTGCGATTCAGGCCGATCCCGCCGGATTCGACCTCCACGCCTGGCAGCACGAGACCACCGACATGGCGGCCGGCCGGGCGATCCTGATCGCCAACGCTGCCGGCGTGGTGCGCGCCAGCACGCGGCCCGGCTTGCTCGGGCTCGATGTTGCATCGCAGGACTATTTCCGTGCGGCCCGCGGTCGCGAAGCGCATGACGCGCGCGTGGTGACCGGTGCGCTCCGGCGCGGCGCGGTGCCGTGGCAGTGGGAGCTCACCCTGGCCCGCCGCCTGGAGCACCCTGACGGCAGCTTCGCCGGCGTCATTGCCGCACCGGTCGATACCGCGTCGCTGACCGAGACCGATCACGGCTTCGATCTGGGCGCCAATGGGGTGATCGCCCTGGAGTCCACCGATGATGCACGGTTGCATCCGCTGGTTGGCGGCGCCGATCTGGCGGACGACAGCTCAATCGCCGGATCCGGATTGGCTGCGGCAATCGGCGCGGCGCACGAGGGGGTGTGGACCGGTAGCCTGCCGGACGAGGGCATCCAGCGCACCGTGGCGTTCCGCCACGTTCCCGGCAGCAACCTCGCGGTCCTCGCCGGCGTGGATCCAGTGGAGGCGATGCGGTCGGCGGCGGCCCGGGACGATCAGGCCTGGCAGATTGCCGCTGCGGCCAGCCTGATCCTGCTTGGCACCGCCGCCTCGCTGCTGTGGCTGAACGCTCGCAACGACCGGCGCGCGGCGGCGCTGGAGCACGACCAGGCGGTGCTGACGGCGCGTATGCGCCAGCTTGAGGCGGCGCTCGCCGGAATGGGCGACGGCATCATGATGGTCGATGCCGAGCTGCGGCTGGTGGAGTGGAACGCCAGTTTCCCGGACCTGACCGGCGTGCCGCGCGACATCCTGCATGTCGGCATGAGCATGGAGGAAATGGTGCGCGCCCAGGCGGTGGCCGGCGAGTTCGGCACCGTCGATGTCGAGGCCGAAGTGAAGCGGCGCATGGCATCGATCCGAACCGGCGGCAGCACCGGCATGATTCAGCGACCGCGTCCGGACGGGCGGGTGCTGGAGCTGCGGCGCAATCCGCTGCCCGGGGGCGGCTTCGTGACGCTGTACACCGACGTGAGCATGCGGCACGCGATGGAGCAGCGGCTGCACCAGTCGGAGAAGATGGCGGCGGTGGGCCGGCTCACGGCGGGTGTGGCACATGATTTCAACAACCTGCTGGCCACCATCGTCGGCAGCGCCGAGCTGATCGAGCGGCAGGTTGGCCGCGATTCGGCGTTGGCGCGGCGGCTGGAGCTGATCATGCAGGCGGCTGGGCGGGGCAGCGACCTCGTGCGGCAGCTTCTGGCCTTCGCCCGGCAGCAGCCGTTGGAGCCGGTGCTGGTCAATCTCAACCAGATCCTGGAAGGCATGGCAGCGCTGCTGCGCGCCACGGTCGGCAGCCGCATCAGGGTGGAGACGAAGCTGGCGAACGGGCTATGGCAGGCGCTGGTCGATCCGGTGCAGATCGAGCATGTGGTGCTCAACCTGGCGATCAACGCACGCGACGCGATGGCGGACGGCGGTTCCCTGACGGTGGTCACCGCGAACATCCTGCTGGGCGAGCAGCACAGCGGCGCGGACCTGGCACCGGGCGAATACGTCACGGTGGCGCTGACCGACATCGGAACGGGCATGACGGACGACGTGCTGCGCAAGGTGTTCGAGCCGTTCTTCACCACCAAGGGCCCAGGGCGCGAATCGGGACTGGGCCTGAGCCAGGTGTATGGCGTCGCCAGCCAGTCCGGCGGCGGCGTGGAGATCGTCAGCCAGTACGGCCAGGGCACAACGGTCACGGTTTTCCTGCCGCGCGGCAAGGCGGACGCGTCGCGCCCGCCGGCGCGACCGAGGCGGATCGGCCAGGTCGAAGCCGAGGCGCAACATCCGTCAGCCGCGCGCCGGCGCGCCGAGGCAGGTTAGGCTCGGCGGCGACATAAACGGCGAGCCACGGGCTTCCGCCGCCCGCGGAATCCTCGTATCGACTCATCATCCCTGACGATCGAGGAGTTGCGCATGACCGGAAGGCTCGCGGGCAAGACCGCCTTCGTCACCGCCGCCGCACAGGGCATCGGCCGCGCGACTGCATTGGCATTCGCGGCCGCCGGCGCGCAGGTCATCGCCACCGACGTGAACGAGGCGCTGGTGCACCAGATCGCCTCCGACCGGATCCGCACGGCCAAACTGGACGTGCTGCACGAGGCCGATGTCGCCCGCGCGGCGAGCGACGCCGGCGCGGTCGATATCCTGTTCAATTGCGCCGGCTTCGTGCACCAGGGGCCGATCCTGGATGCGACCGATCTGGAATGGGATTTCGCGTTCGAACTGAACGCGCGATCGATGTTCCGCACGATGCGCATGTTCTTGCCGGGCATGCTGGAACGCGGCCACGGCGTCATCCTCAACATGGCATCGGTCGCTTCCAGCCTGAAGGGCGTGTCGAACCGGTTCGTGTACAGCGCGACCAAGGCGGCGGTGATCGGCATGACGAAATCCGTCGCGATGGACTACGTGACGCGCGGCATCCGCTGCAATTGCCTGTGCCCGGGGACGGTGCACACGCCCAGCCTGGACGAGCGGATTCAGGCGAATGCGGGCGCGGCCGGAGGGGTCGAGGAAGCGCGCGCGGCGTTCATCGCGCGGCAGCCGATGGGGCGGCTGGGGACACCGGAGGAGATCGCGGGGCTGGCGGTGTACCTCGCGTCGGACGAGGCACAGTTCATCACCGGGCAGGCGGTGTTGATCGACGGCGGGCTGACTTTGTGAGGCGAAGTGGAACAGGCGATGACCCACGCTGCACTACATGACCTAAAGCGCATAATTGAGGCGATGGCCAGGAAGTCAGCCCTGGGACCGCGTGTTCGGCACGTCGAGATCGAAGCGGACGAAGCTGTCGAAGGTGGGCCCTTTCTGCGCGTGATGCTTGAACTCGACCATACGGACGATCTGCAGTGGGATTCTGTGGAACCACTGGTCCGCTCGATCGAAGATTCGGTTGCGGCTGTCGATGAGCGCTTTCCGAGTGTATATTTTGCCGACGCCGCATAGTGGCAACATACGATCATGACCTGCTACAGGTTGCACAGCACCTGGCACGCCGGCGGGCGGGGCAACGTGGCAAGCTACCATCGGCGCGGATCCGACGCAGCATCTCGACGGCCTATTATGCGCTGTTTCACTTTGTCCTCGATGAGGCCGCTCGCACGTTGATTGGTACGCACAACGACCTTCGGCGGCGGCGCAGGGTCGTCGCCAGGACGTTCGGTCACGGCGGCATGAGAATAGCACTTGAGAAGGTCCGGAGTCCTGTCGTCGATGGGTCAGTCGCCGATCTCCTTCGCTCACGCGGCACCGCCGCGGGCTCAGTTGCGTCTCCCGATTTCGCCAGGAACCTCGCGAGCGCGTTTTTCGACGCGCAAAGCAAGCTCTACGACGCTGACTATGACCTCAACAAAGAGTTCAGCGAAGCCGACGCGCACGTTTTGATTTCCCGGTTGCAGCGCGTGATCGCGGACTGGCGGATGGCGAGCACGACTGCCGACATTGATTTCAAGCATTCGCTTTGCATGCTCATGCTGCTCAAGGGGCAGCTTCGGCGCGAGACCTGACCAGTTGAGTCGGGGCACTTGCAGCGTCCGACCGCTCACCGGATTCCCACCTCCCATGCGGCGCCTGCCGGACTTCCGCCGCCCCGCGAAACCGCGTATCGACTGCGCCGATCCAGAGGAGGGAGACCGACCATGAAGCTGCTGCGCTATGGCCCGCCAGGGGCAGAAAAGCCCGCCATGCTCGACCGCGACGGCAACATCCGCTGCCTGTCGTCCGTCGTGCGCGACATCGACGGGTTCTCCCTGTCGGACGCGATGCTGAAGATGATTGCCGGCATCGACCCCACGACGCTGCCCAAGGTCGATCCCGGCGTGCGCATCGGCCCCTGCGTGGCGCGGCCGGTGAACTACGTGTGCATCGGCCTGAACTACGCCGACCACGCCGCCGAGGCCGGCATGCCGATCCCCAAGGAGCCGATCATCTTCCTGAAGTCGCTCGGCGCCATGTGCGGCCCGAACGACGACGTGAAGATGCCGCGCGGCTCGAAGAAGCTGGACTGGGAGGTCGAGTTCGGCATCGTCATCGGCAAGACGGCGCGTTACGTGCCAGAGCACGAGTCGATGAATTACGTCGCGGGCTACTGCGTGTGCAACGACGTGAGCGAGCGCGAATTCCAGCTCGAGCGCGCCGGCACCTGGGACAAGGGCAAGGGCTGCGACACGTTCGGCCCGACCGGCCCGTGGGTGGTGACCAAGGACGAAATCCCCGACCCGCAGAACGTGCCGCTGTGGACCGAGGTGAACGGCAAGCGGTTCCAGAACGGCAGCACGAAGACGATGATCTTCGGCGTGGTGAAGCTGGTCAGCTACGTCAGCCATTTCATTACGCTGCACGCGGGCGACGTGATCGCGACGGGCACGCCGCCTGGCGTCGGCTCGGGCGTCAAGCCGAATCCGGTGTTCCTGAGGGTCGGCGACGCGATGCGGCTGTCCTGCGAGGGCCTGGGCGTGCAGACGCAACGGGTGGTGGAGGGCTGAAAAGCAGGGCGGGACACCATCTTCTGCCCTTGGCGCGCCCGCCCTCCCCTTCCATACTGCGACAATGGATGACGCGGAATTTCCAGGCGCCGCCCCAGCCCTGGAGGACACGCTGGCCGAATGGGACGAGCGTCTGGCCG
Source organism: Acetobacteraceae bacterium (assembly GCA_036489395.1). Classification (GTDB taxonomy): domain Bacteria; phylum Pseudomonadota; class Alphaproteobacteria; order Acetobacterales; family Acetobacteraceae; genus JASHVB01. Next base: position 6,923 of record DASXFW010000168.1, read on the forward strand.
GCCTCGAACGCGAGGCCGCCGCGATGCTGCGTGCCACGAAACGCCTGCGCAAGGCCGCGCATGAGGGCACGGTGGCCGGCTTCCCCGCCGCGGTCGCCGAGCTGCAGGACAATGCCGCACGACTGCACGCGACGGTCCACGCCGCCGCGCAGGCCCCCGCCATCGACGTGGCGGAGGCATTCGCCAGCGGCCGCTTCCTCGCCGAGCTGGCACAGGCCGCCGCCGCCGCCAATGTGACGCTGGTACAGCGCGACGGCAGGGTCAGCGCCTATCCGGTGGTGCTGCGGCTGGAGGCCCGCGCCCAGGGCGTGCGCATCGGCCGGCGGCTGGAGCGGCGCATCCGTCCCAGCTTCCTGGCCCGCCACCTGCGCGCCCTCCAGCAGCGCCCGGGCCGCTTCAGCGCCCGCGCCTTCCTGGACCGCCTGTTCCGCGCCTACGCCGTCCTGGCGCCGCCCCGTGCATCGGACTGGGCGCCGAATCGGCCAGGCGAGGGCCCGCTGGTGCCGCTCGCCGACCTGCACGACGTGCTGACCCTGCTGCCCGCCGCCGCTGCCGACTACCCGCTGGAGGAGTTCCTGGTCGATCTGCTGCAGCTCAATCGCCAGCCGGACGCATGTTCTGGGCGGGGCCACCGGTTCGAACTGGGCGGCTCTACCGGCACCAAGGGCCCCCGGCGGCTGACGGCATTTGACGAAACCGGCGCGCCGCATGATTTTTACGCCATTCGTTTCTCTCAGGAGTAGCATGCGATGGACGTGATCGACGTCCAGGCCCTGCCGACCGACCGCTGGCTGCAGGTCATCGAGGCCGAGTACTTCGCCGAATACCTGCCGGCTGGCGGGGCGGCGGCGAAGTTCGTCGTGGCCGACGACGCCGGCATCGGCCGCTTGCGGCACGAGGCGGCAGAGCATGCCCGCAAGCACGGGATGCTGGCGGTGCACGTCAGCGCCGGCGAGACACGCCTGCACATGTTGCAGGACGTGTTCTGCGCGGTCGCTCGCGCACTGCCCTGGGACGACCTGGTCCAGCGTTTCATCGAGGGCATGTTCTTGCGCAACGGCCTCGCTTGGCCGCAGCCCGGCACCGCGCTGACCATGCCCGAGCTGGCGCAGCATTTCGGCACCGACGCCGACGCGCTGACCACCCGCCGCAACGCCTGGTTCAGCCGGGAGCTGTGGGAGGACGCGGCGCTGGCGCAGGATTTCCGCGTTGCCATGCTGCGCCTGTGCCTGGCGCGACTGGAACCGGAGACGCACGACAGCGCCGATTCGCCGGTGCTGCCGTGGCTGCGCGGCGAGAAAGTGGGGCTGGGCGACCTGCGCGCCTACGACATCGCCGCGCGCATCAACCGCAACAACGCGCGCGCCATGCTGATCTCGCTATGCCATTTCCTGCGCAAGGCGGGGTGCAAGGGGCTGCTACTGACGCTCGACCTGCGGCCTGCGCTGCGTATTCCCGAGCCGGACGCGACGGTGCTGCGCTACTCGGCCGGCGCGCTGATGGACCTGTACGAGGTCCTTCGCGAGATCATCGACGACATCGAGCACCTCCCCGGCATGTTCTTGCTCGCGCTGGCCGACCAGGCGCTGCTGGCCGGCGAACGCCGCCGCACGCTGGACAACTACAAGGCGCTGGAGATGCGGATCTGGCCGGATGTGCGGCCCGGCGACCAGCAGGACCCGCTGGCGCCCCTGGTGACGGTGAGCGCATGAACCTGCAAGCCCGCACCGCGATCGAAGCGCTGCGCGCCGGCGTGCCCAACGGCGCGGCGGTGCAACTGCTGGGCGCCGGTGACACCGGCATGGAAAGCGCCTTCCGTGCGCTGCTGGATTCGGCCGGCGCGGAGCACGGCATCGGGCTGGCCGGCGGCTTCGGCACCGGCAAGTCGCACACGCTGACCGCGCTGGGCGAGGTCGCGCGCGGACAGCGGTTCGTCGTCAGCCGCGTGGTGATCAGCAAGGAGACGCCGCTCGGCGATGTCGGCCGCGTGTTCGAAGCAGCCATGCGGCGGGCTGCGCTGCCGGACCGCAACGACGATGCGTTGTCCGCCGTGCTGGGCGCGTTGCGCGCGGCGCCCGGCAAGCTGGAGGCGTTGCAGGAGGCTGTGGGTCAGGCGGATTCCGGCCTGGCCGGCATCTTCGCCGCGATTGTGTTCCTGTTGCGCCAGAAGTCGCTGACACCGGAGGTGGCACGGCGCTGCGAACGCTTCCTCGCCGGCGGGAAGATGCCAGGCAGCGTGTTCCGCAAGCCGCTGATTGCGCTGCACGCGTCGCGGAAATTCAATTTGCGGCTGCCGTCCGCGGCGGAGCTGGCGATGCAGCGGGTGCGTTTCGTCAGCCAGTTGTTTCGCGCCGCCGGTTATGCCGGTTGGTGTCTGTTGTTCGATGAAGTGGAACTCATTGGCCGTTATGCGCCGATGCAGCGCGGGCTGGCCTATGCGTCGCTGGCCGTGTGGCTGGGGCTGGATGACGCCGCGCGGTTCTCCGGGATCGCGGTGGTTTATGCCATCACCGACGATTTCGTAACGGCGGTGATCGAGCACCGGCAGGATGAGGACAAGCTGCCGGAACGTCTGCGATTGAAGGGCCGCGACACCGAGGCGATGCGCGCTCTGACGGCGATCCGGCATATCAAGGATACGGTGGTGGCGCATCGTTTGGCAGTGCCGGACGCCGAGGAGCTCGCACGTGATGCGCGGCGGCTGCGGGAGATCTACAGCGCCGCGTACGACTGGAACGCGCCGGAGTTGCCGGAGGTGGAACGCACGGCAACGCGCACCATGCGGCAATACATCAAGGCGTGGATCACGCAGTGGGACATGCTGCGGGTGGTTGGGCAGGCCGTATCGGTGGTGGAGCAGCCGCTTGGCAGCAATTACGAAGTGGACGAGGGGCTGGGGGTGACGGAACCGGAGGCGGAAGATCCGTCGCGCTGAGGCGTTCAGGGCCATCGCGTTTGCCGCCGACTGCCGTTGGCAACTGGCGCAGGGCGGGGGCGGATCATTGCCTCGTTTGATTCGCACGGAGGACGAGCGGAGGGCCACGGGGATCACGGAGGTACGGTGCCCGTCACCCCGCCGCGTGCATCGGCACGGCAGACATTTGATTGCTGGTGTCGGGGCGTTCGTTGCAGCGTCGCACACCGGGAAAGTGCCTCCGTGTTCCCCGTGGCCCTCCGCGCGTCCTCCGTGCGAATCAAACAGCAGAAGGGACGGCATCGGCTTCGGTCCATAGGCATCGACCCACCCTCAAGCCAAATGCGATCACCCCGCTGAGGCTTTCCGTTTCAGTGGACAATACCACGTGCCGGCGCTACCTATCGAGTGGACCTACGGCGAGTGTCGATGACTCCTCTCATGGCAGCTTCGGTCAAGATCGATGATGCTTTGAAGACCCGCATGCAGGACCTCGCGAATCGTCGTCAGCGCTCGCCGCAGGCGAGCGTGCATGAAGCCATCGCCCAATACGTTGAGTGCGCAGAAGCTCGCGAAACATTCAAACAGAAGGCCCGGCCCAGCGCTTGATGAAATCAGCCGCCGTCTCCACCGCGCGACCTTCTGAGCAACCGCGGTCGCGATCCATTGGTTGAGCGAGACGCCGTCTTCTTTTGCCAACCGCGCCACGGCAGCCTTGATCGATGCCGGCAATTTCAACGGGTACGTCGCCTTGCTCATCGTATTCTCTCCTCCAGCACGTCGATCGGTCGGGCAATCCGCAGCCCGAACCGAACCGCCGCTTCGGCGAAGTGCCGCACGTTGTATGTCATCAGCACCTCCACCCGACCAGAGCGTCACCACCGCCCACCCTTGCCCCCGCCGCCACACCCCCCGACACTGCCGCCCCAACAGGACAGGGAACGCACCATGGTGAACGGCGCCCGCACTCCCCTCACCGTCGATCTCAGCGGCCTGCGCGTCGCGATCACCGGCGCCGGCAACGGCATCGGCCGCGTCATGGCCGACAGCTTCGTCGATTGCGGCGCCCGCGTCTTCATTTCGGATGTGGATGAAGATGCCGTGACCGCCAGCGGCCACCCCGGCATGCGCGCCGACGCCGGCATGCCCGCCGAGTGCGAGGCCTTCGTCGATGCCGCCGTCACGCATCTGAGCGGCCTCGACGTGCTGGTGAACAACGCCGGCATCGCCGGACCGACCGCGCTGGTGGAGCACGTGACGCCGGAGGCGCTGGACGCGACGTTGCGCATCGATCTCGCGTCGATGTTCCATTGTGCGCGACGGGCCATTCCGGCGCTGCGGGCATCGGGCGGCGGCTCGATCGTCAATCTCAGCTCGGCGGCGGGACGGTTCGGCTTCCCATTGCGCGCACCGTACTCCGCGGCGAAATGGGGCGTCATCGGCTTTACCAAATCGCTGTCGATCGAACTCGGCCCCGATGGCATCCGCGTCAACGCCATTCTGCCCGGCCCGGTCGATGGGCCGCGCATCCGCGCGGTGATCAAGGCGAAGGCCGCCGCCGCCGGCATTTCGGAAAACGAGATGACCGACCGCACCGTCGCCACCACCAGCCTGCGCTGCTTCGTGACGCAGCAGGACATCGCCAACATGGCGCTGTATCTGGTCAGTCCGTTCGGCGCCACGGTCAGCGGCCAGGCGATGTGCGTCGATGGCGACATGCAGACGACGATGTAATGCAGGATGCCGGGTGATGCAGGATGCCGGCCTGACACTGCTGCTGATCGCGCGCATACCACCGAACGGCGTCGCGGCATTTCAGGAATACGAAGCGCGCGTTCTGCCGATCCTTGCGGCGCATGGCGGCGTGCTGCAACGGCGGCTGCGCAGTGCGGACCAGCAGATCGAGGTGCATGTCGTGTGGTTCCCCTCCGCCGCGCAGTTCGATGCTTACCGCAACGATCCGCGCCGCACAGAACATGCGGCATTGCTCGAGCGATCGGGAGCGAGCAGCGAATTGTTGCGCCTCGACGACGTGACTGACTGATCCCACAACGCCAGGCAGCGAGGTCCCACATGCGCGCGGCCGTATTCCATCGTGAAGGCACACCGCTGGCGGTCGAGGATCGCCAGACGCCGACGGCACGCCCAGGCGAGCTGGTCCTGAAGGTCGCGTATTGCGGCATCTGCGGCACCGATCTGCACGCAACGGAGAAAAGCGCCATTCCGTTGGAGCCCGGCACGGTGCTGGGCCACGAGTTTTCCGGCGTTGTCGCCGAATCCGCCGCGCCAGGCTGGCAACGCGGCGATCGCATCATCGGCCTGCCGCTTTATGAATGCGACGAATGCCGGCCGCTCGGCGGCTGCCGCGATCGGCTCGGCATTCTGTGCGGGCGCACGAAGGTCATCGGCTTGGCGGCCGGCGTGCCGGGCGGATACGGCGAGTACCTGACGCTGCCGGCGCATAATGCGCTGCGCGTGCCGGATGCATTGGATCTGCGCGATGCGGTGCTGACCGAGCCGCTGTCGGTCGGCGCACATGCCGTGCGGCTTGCCGGTGCCCTGCTCGGCGCGCGCGTGCTGGTGATCGGTGCCGGACCGATCGGGCTGGCGGTAACCGTATTCGCACGTCTGGCCGGTGCGCGGCACCTGGTGGTGAGCGAACTCGATCCGACGCGGCGCGAGCGGGCGGTAACGCTGGGTGCGAGCGCGGTGCTCGACCCCGGCGCGGAACCGGTCGGCACGGCGTTCACGCGCAGCGCCGGCGCCGCGCCTGACGTGATCTTCGAATGCGTCGGCGCGCCTGGCCTGCTGCGCCAGTGTATCGATATCGCGCCGGTGCACGGCCGCATCGTCGTGGTCGGCGTGTGCCGGCACGAGGACGCGATCCTGCCGCGCATCGCAATCCGCAAGGAACTGACGGTGCAGTTCGCGCTCGGCTACACACGCGAGGAATTCGCGCTGGTGCTGGACATGCTGGCAGCCGGGCGCATCGATGCGGCGGCGCTGGTGTCCGATGTGATCGGGCTGGATGCACTGCCGGAAATGTTCGAAAGCCTGCGCCGGCCGAACCCGCGCGCGAAGGTGCTGATCGATCCGTCGCTGTGACAACCACGCCATGTCATTGCGAGGCCACTTGGCCGAAGCAAGCTCCCGCGGGAGATTGCTTCGGCCAAGCGGCCTCGCAATGACATGGCGTGGTTGTCACCGCCCCTCCTCGCCGGCCAGGGCTGGTCCCCGACGCCCGACCCGCCTACCTTCCCCTCCGACCAGCCGGAGGAAACCAATCCATGAGTGCCGCACTCGATTACAGCAAGCTCTACAGCGCCGACGCACTGCCGCCCGCACCGCGCTGGGCACCATTTCCGAAATACTATTTCGTCGGCGGCAACAACGACCCGGAGCAAATTCCCATTGAAGGCCTGGTGGAAGCCGCGGCCTCGGTGCTGCGCCGCGAAGGTTCCAAACTGGCGATCTACAATCTGGGCCTCGGCCCGCAAGGCTATCCCGGCCTCCGCCAGTTCGTCGCCGACAAATCAAAACGGCATCGCGGCATCGACGCGCCGATCGACGACATCGCCATCCTGACCGGCTCGGGCCAGGGCATCGATATGATCAGCAAGCTGCTGCTCAATCCCGGCGACATCGTGCTGGCCGAAGAGTTTTGCTACCAGGGCGCGCTGAACCGCTTCCGCAAGCTCGGCGCGAAGATCGAGGCGATGAAGCTGGATGCGGACGGCATCGTCATCGAAGCGCTGGCATCGCAGCTTGCCGCGTTGAAAGCCAAGGGCATCACGCCGAAGTTCATCTACACTATTCCCACCATTCAGAACCCAACAGCGAGCATCCTGCCGCTCGACCGCCGCCACGCGCTGCTGAAACTGGCGCACGAATACAACGTCGCGATCTTTGAGGACGAATGCTACGCGGACCTGCTGTGGCAGGGTGTGGAAGCACCACCGGCGCTGTATGCGCTGGACCCCGGCGCGGTGATCCATCTCGGCTCGTTCTCCAAGTCGCTCGCGCCGGCGCTGCGGCTTGGCTACCTCATCGCGCCGTGGGAAATCCTCAGCCGGCTGCTGCCACTGAAGGGCGACAGCGGCACCGGCGCGCTGGATCAGATGATTGTTGCCGAGTATTTCTCGAAGAACTTCGACAAGCACCTGCCGCATCTGAACGGCATCCTGAAGGACAAGCTGGACACGATGGTGGAGGCGGTGGAGCGCGAGTTCGGCAGCGCCGCCGAGTGCTGGATTCCGAAAGGCGGCATCTTCCTGTGGATCAAGCTGCCGGACGCGGTGGACGTGCGCACATTGCTGAAGCCGGCGGCCGACGCGGGCATCATCTTCAACGAAGGTCCCGCGTGGGCGGTCAGTGCCGATAACTCGAAATCGCACCTGCGGCTGTGCTTCGCCATGCCGAGCAAGCAGACCATCCGCGAGGGCGTCGCGGCACTGGCCAAGGTGTGTTATGAGCAGACGGGAATTCCGCAGCAGAGCGGGAATATCAGGCGGGTGGGATAAGACGCCCGCCACGATGTCAGACGGAGGAACCAGGACATGATGGATCCGATGCGCGGCAACAACGGGCCCCGCTACAAGCACAAGCCGGGCAATGCGGCGCCGTACGATACGATCCAGGTGGACAAGCTGACGCCGATCATCGGCGCGGAGATTGCCGGCGTCGATCTGGCCAGGCCGCTGAGCAACCACCAGATGGAGGAAGTGCATCGCGCGCTGGCGGAGAACAGCGTGATCTTCTTCCGCGACCAGCATATGTCGCCGGACCAGCATTTGGCGTTCGGCCGCAACTTCGGCGAGCTGCACATCCATCCCGCCGCGCCGTCGCATCCCGATCATCCGGAGCTAATGGTCATCCACGCCGACGAGAACTCGCCCCGCGCCAACGGCGAAGGCTGGCACAGCGACGTTTCGTGCGATCCGACGCCGCCGATGGGCAGCATCCTGTACAACACGGTCTGCCCGCCGCACGGCGGCGACACGTTGTTCGCGTCGATGTACGCGGCGTATGAGGCGCTGTCCGATCGCATGAAGACCTATCTCGACGGCATGATGGCGCTGCACGACGGCGAGGAAAACTATCGCGGCACCTACAAATATGCCGGCATGGGCGACAAGGTCGTCTATCCGCGCGCCGAGCACCCGGTGGTGCGCACGCATCCGGTGACCGGCCAGAAGGCGCTGTATGTGAACCGCGGGTTCACGCGAAGCCTGGTCGGCGTGCCGCGCGACGAGAGCTACGCCATTCTCAGCTACCTCTACACCCACGCCGAGAACCCGCTGTTCCAGTGCCGTTTCCGCTGGCAGCCGAACTCGGTGGCATTCTGGGACAATCGCTGCGTGCAGCACCGCGCGATGTGGGACTACTGGCCGCACACGCGGTCGGGGTTCCGCGTCACGGTCGCCGGCGACCGGCCGGTGTAATTGAAGGGCCGCCAAGATTTCCCCCTCCCCTTGAGGGAGGGGTTAGGGGAGGGGTGGGGTACTTCCGCGGACCGTGGCTGTACCCCACCCCTCCCCCTACCCCCTCCCTCAAGGGGAGGGGGAAGCAATATAATCACGCCGGCGTCAGCACGTCCCCTAGCTTGCCGACCAGGTAATCCAGGTCGTCCGGCGCAAAGTCTTCGCACTGCGACAGGATGCGGGTAATCACGCGGCCGCGGTAACGCTCCAGATCGCGCTCCCCGCCGTCCAGCGCGGTACTGTTCGTTGCATCCACCGCGACGCGAAACACTGGCAGCAGACCCTCCGGCAGCCCCGCCTTGCGGTATAGCGACGCCAGGCCGTTGCCGCCGGCGTCGTGCACCAGGATGGCCGCGTTCGCCGCCGGCACGCCGGCCAACACCGCCAGCGCCGTCTCGAAAAACGCCAGATCGCCCATGCACAGCGCGCGCAGGATCAGCGACGGAGTCAGCCGCTTGTGCCGCTGCATCTGCCGGATCAGCCGCCCCAGCTCGTGCCGCCCCGCCTGCATGCTGAGCCCCAGCGTCGCGCGTTCGCGGCTCTGCAGCACGATGTCCGAGGCCATGCCGGCCGGCAGTGCATGATGCGTCAGCAAGTGGCGGCGCAGCTCGTCGGACACCATCACCACCAGCCGCTCGGCGACCGTTACCGGCAACACGTCGCGATGCACGATGCCCTGCTTCACCGCATCGCTGGCGGAAAATCGATCCACCGCGCGCTGCAGCCCGGGTTCGCCGATGCTGGCGGAGCGGTTGTGCAGCAGCGTCACCACCGCGGGCTCCGGCGCTTCGGCGATCAGCGCATCGGACACCGGCTCGGACAGGCCCTGGCGGCGGGCGATCGCCTCGCGGCGCGCGGGGTCGGCGCGACTCAGGATGTCGATCAGGTCTTCATCGGTGAGGACGGGGGAGTCGGTCAGGATCGGCAGCGCCACCGCCTCCACGTCTTCCGCCAGACGACGCGCCACGTCGCGCGGCAGGCGGGCGGCGTGGCGCAGGTTCTCGGCCAGGGCGCGACGCACTGTCAGTACCACGTCGCGCGCCATGGCGCGGGCAATGTCCTGGGCGATCGCCAGCTCCGCCGGGGTCAGCCGGACGCTGTCGATCTCCTGCCCCACCTTGGCCGCGAGCTCGGCGCGCACCTCCGGCGAGGGCTGCGCCAGCAGGCGGGCAACGTCTTCCTTGGAAAGGCTGGAGGTCATGCGACAACCGCCACGCGATGTGGGCGTGGAGGCTACCGGAAGAAGATTGACGAAGAGTTAACCCGGCGACCGGCCGCCACGCCGCACCGCACGGTTCACCGCGCGTAGGCCGCCTGCACCAGGTCCATCGCCGCCGCCATGTCGTCCAGGTCGGCGATCGGCGGTTCCCCCGCGCGGACGCGGCGCAGCGTGTCGCGCACGAACTCGGGGTAGAAGGACACGTTGGTCAGCGGCATCTCGCGCGTTTCGCGGTGCCGGTCGTTATCGACAATTTCCAGCGTGTGGTTGTCGCGCGCGGCGAAATAATGGCGCTCGGTGCGGATGCTGTAGTGCATGTCGAACACAGAATTGGGCGCCGGATACAGATAGCCCGTCTCCACCACGCAGGTCGCACCGCCGCCGCGCAGCAGGACAACGGCGTGGTCCTCGATGCTGAGATGCGCGGTGTGGTTGGAGATCGCCGCGCCGGTCACCTCCAGCTTCGCGTTGTCCAGCAGCACGCGGCACAGATCGAGGTGATGCACGCCGAGGTTCAACAACGGCCCGCCCCCGGCGGTGGCGCGGTCCAGCATCCATTCGACCCGCTGCTGGCGATAGCGATCGACCATGCCGCCGACGAACTTGAAGTTGATGTATTGCAGCGCCTCGCCGGCGGCGACCTCGCGGATCGTGTCGATCAGCTTGCAGTGGCGCAGCACGAACGGCACGGCGCAGAACAAACGCGCCTGTGCGGCGCGGGCGGCGATGTCGTGCACCTCGGCGCTGCTGATGCCGCAGGGCTTTTCCATCGCGAAGGGAATGCGCGCGTCGATCAGGAAGCGCGCCTCCTCCGCCATGTCGCAATGCCGGCCAAGCGCGAAGGCGAAGTCCGGGCGCCGGCGCTCGCACATCTCGCGGTAGTCCGCGAATGCCGGACAGCCGGCGCGCGCCGCCACCGGTTCCGCGCGCGACAGATCGGGATCGGCAACGCCGACGATGCGGACATCCGGCATTTCCAGCGACGGATCGAGGTAGAACGGCGTGTGCCAGTGCGAGACGCCGATCAGGACGATGCGCACGGCCGGTCAGCTCCGTTCGAAGATGGCCGCGATCCCCTGCCCGCCGCCGATGCACATCGTCACCAGCGCGTAGCGTCCGCCGATGCGTTCGAGCTCGTACAGCGCCTTCACCGCCAGGATCGTGCCGGTCGCGCCCACGGGATGACCGAGCGAAATCCCCGATCCGTTTGGGTTGGTCTTCTCCGGATCGAATCCCAGGTCCTTCGCCACCGCGCAGGCCTGCGCCGCGAACGCTTCGTTAGACTCAATCACGTCCATGTCTTCCAGCGACAGCCCCGCGCGTTCGAGCGCCTTGCGCGTGGCGGGTACCGGGCCGATGCCCATGATCTTCGGATCGACGCCGGCATGCGCATACGCGACCAGCCGGCCCAGCGGCTTCACCCCGCGCTTCTCTGCCGTCGCTGCGTCCATCAACACCACCGCGGCGGCGGCGTCGTTGATGCCGGACGCGTTGCCCGCGGTCACCGTGCCATCCTTGCGGAACACCGGGCGCAGCTTCCCCAGGTCGGCCGCCGACGCATCCGCGCGCACGTGCTCATCCGTGTCGAACACCGTCTCGCCGCGGCGGGATTTCAGCGTCACCGGCAGGACCTGCGCCTTGAAGCGGCCCTCGGCGATCGCGCGGGCGGCGCGCTTGTGCGATTGTTCCGCCAGCGCATCCTGCGTGGCACGGGTGATCTGGTGCGATTCCGCCAGGTTCTCCGCCGTCTCGCCCATGTGGATGTTGTGGAACGGGTCGTGCAGCGCGGCGACCATCATGTCGATCATGGTGCTGTCGCCCATGCGCGCGCCCCAGCGCATGCCCGGCGCGATGTAGGGCGCGCGGCTCATGCTTTCGGCGCCGCCGGCCACCGCGATGTCGGCGTCGCCCAGCGTCACCGCCTGCGCTGCCGAGACGATCGCCTGCAGGCCGGACCCGCACAGGCGGTTCAGCGTCAGCGCCGGCGCGTCCTGGGTGATACCGGCGCCAAGCGACGCGACGCGGGCGAGGTACATGTCCTTCGGCTCGGTGTGGATGACGTTGCCGAATACGACGTGGCCGACTTCGTCGCCGGCGACGCCGGCTCGGGCCAGCGCCTCGCGTGCGACCTGCGCGCCGAGGTCTGTTGGCGCCACGTCCTTCAGGCTGCCACCGAAATCGCCGATCGCGGTGCGCACGCCGGAGACGACCACTACGTCGCGTTGCATGGCGATGATTCCTTCAGCTTGCGAGCCGCTGCGTCAGGCTGCGACGGAATTCGTCCATCATCATGAAGCTCGGGTCCTGGCGGCAGTGGTCCTCGGTCTCGCGCAGGATCTCGTCGTCCGACTTGGCGATGTCGAACGGCACGCCGTGCGGCTGCTGCACGTGGAACGGCGTGTCGAGATAGGCCTCGACCACATTGCCTTCCGGATCCTTGAAATAGCAGGACCATGCGTTGCCGTGGCACGTCACGCGCATGTCGGCCGCGCCGTTGTCGAGCGCGCGGCGATGCACTTCGCGTAACTGGCCGAGCGAGTCCACCATGAAAGAGATCTGGTTGATCGGATTGTAGCCGTCGGTGCTCGGGCGGCCGCCGATCAGCACCAATTGGTGGTGGTTGCCGGGATTGCCGCTCATGAACGCCATGCCGGTGCCGGTGCGGCCGGGGCCGCTGTCGGTGACGATCAGGCCGAGCACCGTGCTGTAGAAGCGCTGAAGTGCCGGAAGGTCGTGGGCGTAGATGCCGACGTGTCCGAGCCTGGCACGAATTTCCGACATGGCGGGAGTCCCTTTGGTTGGATGCGTTGGGCGGCATTGAAGGTCGACGCCGAGGGAAGCGCAAGCCGGCGACCGACCCGCGTCTGGATGAAGCGGTTGCAGCCCACGGATCGGTCTCCCCTCCCCTTGTGGGAGGGGTTGGGGGAGGGGTGCGAGGTTCCGAGATTCTGGCGGCGTACGCACCCCTCCCCCTGGCCCCCTCCCTCAAGGGGAGGGGAAACGTAGGTTATTGTTGTTGCACCGCCGCTCGTACCCGCACGTGTTCTTCCGGCAGCGGGATAAACTCCTGCTCGTCGCCGGCCACCTTGGCGAACCGCCCTTCCCGCCACTCCTGTTTCGCTTGCTCGATCCGATCCAGGCTGGAACTGACGAAATTCCAGAACAGGTGGCGCGGGCCGTCCATCGGCGCACCGCCAAGCAGCAATACGCGGGCGGCAGCGTCAGCCGCACGCAGGCTCAGCGCGTCACCCGGGCGAAACACCAGCATGCGGCCGGCTTCGAAACGATCGCCGGCGATCTCTATCCGGCCGTCCAGCACATACGCAGCACGTTCCGCATGATCGTCCGGCAGCGGCACGGCGGCGTCCGCTGCCAACGCCACGTCGGCGTAGAACATCGGCGACAGCGTCGCGACGGGCGAGCGCTCGCCCCACGCTTCGCCGGCGATCAGCCGCACGGTGGCACCACCATCGCGCAGCACCGGCAGAGCCGCGGCGGGATGGTGGGCGAAGGCGGGCGCGGTTTCCTCCTGCGCACGTGGCAGGGCGATCCAGGACTGGATGCCGTACAAGCGGTTGCTGTGGATGCGCTGGGCGCTGTCGGTGCGTTCAGAATGAGCGATGCCGCTGCCGGCGGTCATCCAGTTCACGTCGCCGGGGCGGATCGGCTGGATGCTGCCCAGGCTGTCGCGGTGCATGATCTCGCCGTCGAACAAATAGGTGACGGTCGCGAGGCCGATGTGCGGGTGCGGCCGCACGTCCAGGCCGTGGCTCGCGAGGAACTCGCCCGGTCCCATCTGGTCCCAGAAGATGAACGGTCCGACCATACGGCGGTCCTGCGTCGGCAGCGCGCGCCGGACCTCGAAGCCGCCGACGTCGTGGGTGCGCGGGATCAGGACGGTGTCGATGGCAGGCGGCAGCATGGGTCGGTCGTCGGTGGACATGGCGGAACTCCGGGCTGTCGTTGTTCGTAGCCTATACCGGCAGGTCGGTCGCGTTGCCGCCGAGTCAACCGGACGCGTATTCTGCGGCGCATGAAGATGATCGGAATCGTCGGCGGCCTGAGCTGGGAGGCGACGGCTCTCTACTATCGGCTGCTGAACGAGGCGACCGCGCGCGTGCTTGGTCTGCACCATAACGCGCGCAGCGTAATCGTCAGCGTCGATTTTGCCGAGGCGCTGGCGTTGGCGAACGCGGCGGACTGGGATGGGCTGGCGGGGCTGCTGATCGACGCGGCGCGACGATTGCGCGCAGCCGGGGCGGACATGGTGTTGCTCGGCGCCAATACGGCGCACATCGTTGCAGAGCAGGTGGCGGCCTCGATCGATCTGCCGCTGCTGCATATCGCGGATGCCGCGGGTGAAGCGGCGCGCGCCGATGGCTTCGCCCACGTGGGGCTGATCGGCACGAGGTTCACGCTGGAGACGCCGATCTTTGCCGAGCGTTTGCGCGAACGGTTTGGGCTGACGGTCAGCATACCGGAGGCGGCGGGGCGCGACGAGCTGCAGCGGATCATCATCGACGAGCTGACGGTCGGACGCATCGAACCTCGGTCGAGACAAAACTGCGTGGCGATGATTGAGGAGCTTCGTGCGGGCGGTGCCGAAGCGATCGTCGTGGCATGCACCGAACTTCCACTGCTGCTGCGGCCGGAGGACAGCAAGCTGCCGCTGCTCGACACCACCGCGCTGCATGTTGAGGCGGCGCTGCGGCTGGCGTTGGAGCAAGCTTCCTGAAGGGTGCAATCCCCGCCGCCAGGGGCGATCAGGTCGAATTCCCGGCTCGATCGTGGCGGTGGAGCTCTGCCGCTATGAAGCGCGACGCTGCCGGCGCCGCAGCAGCGCCATCGCGGCAGGCAGCGCGAGGATCGCGCCGGATGCCGGTTCCGGCACGCCGGCGATGTCCAAAGTGTAGGAATCCGCATCGCCGCCGGATCCCCAGCTCCAGGTGTAGGAGGATCCCGGAGTCAGGCCGAGCCCGGCAACGTGCCGGAGAAAGCGAGACCGGAAATAACCAGGTCGCTATCCGGCAAGGCTGCAAAATTCGGCCCCGTGTAGGAGAACACATCGTCCGGACTCAAGTCGGCGAATAATGCAGTTGGCAGCACGAGCGCATTGAGACGCATATCGATGCCCGGGAATGCGCCCGGAATGAAGAACAATGGCCCGCCACTGCCAAATGTCTCGGGGCCGGTCAGTCCGGTATATTCTGTGCCTGTGGAACCGGAGAGCAGAATCCCAAATCCAGGCCAAAGTGCCCCAAAGCCTGGAGCATAGTTGCCGTCGTTCGTCAGCCCCGCCACATTGAGGGTGCCGCCCCCCGTGAATGTAATCTCATCGCCCACCTGGGTGAGCGTGAAGGTGGCGGCGGCTTTCGCCGGCGGTCCGATACCCACCAGCGCGACCAGCGCGAGCGCCACCGTCAACGACTTCAGGCGGCATGCCGTTGGTGTCTCCCGGAAAAATCCGCATGTGGAACGGGCCTACCGACATGCCGGCCGGGAAGCAAGAAGCATGATGAAAATCAATACCGCTGCCGATAGCTCGGCACGAGGCGAGGGCCGTTTCTGGCTCACGCGATACATTGCGCAGCCGGGCAGTGCGGACCCCGGTCTTTGCCGCTCAATCCCCGCCCAGCGCCGCCTCCACCGCCCGGACGGCCTCCAGCGGCACAGTCCCCCGTCCGACCACCTTGCCGCCGACGCAGGCGAGCCACCCCGCGCCGTCCGGCGGCTCGCCGGGGCGCAGCTCCACGACCTTCGCGTCCTCATCGCGCGCCACGGCGGAAAATCGCCGCCAGCCGGCACGCAAGGGGCCCTGAACGCGAACGACGCGGGCGATGGCCTCGCCCGCGTCGTCGCATCCAATCCATTCGAGGGTGCGGGGAACCCCGACACCCTCCTCACGCCGGCCCCGCATCCAACGGAGGCGGGGCTGCATCTAAACCGGCCCCCAGAGGGGAGGCTCCCCCTCCCCTTGTGGGAGGGGGTAGGTGGAGGGGTGCGACACGCCGATGGCCTGTGGCGTTGGCACCCCTCCCCCTGCCCCCTCCCTCAAGGGGAGGGGAGAAACAACAGCGAATCTCATGCGCTCTTGGCCATGATCTCTTCCGCGATGTTGCGCGGCACCGGGTCGTAGTGGTGGAACTGCATGGTGAACGACGCTCGCCCCTTGGTCATGCTCCGCAGATCGGAAATGTAGCCGAACATTTCCTTCAGGGGAACATGGGCCCGGACAATGATGGTCGAGCCCGAGCTCTCCTGGTTCTGGATGATCCCCCGCCGGCGGTTCAGGTCGCCCACCACGTCGCCGACATGGTCCTGCGGCGTGGTCACCTCCACGTCCATGATCGGCTCCAGGATGATCGGCGCGGCCTTCTTCATGCCGTCGCGGAAGCACGCCTTGGCGGCGATCTCGAACGCCAGCGCCGATGAATCGACGTCGTGGTACTTGCCATCGATCAGCGTGTACTTGAAGTCGACCGTCGGGAAACCTGCCAGCACGCCGGTGTCCGCCTGGACCCTGATCCCCTTCTCTACCGCCGGGATGTATTCCTTCGGCACCGTACCGCCGACCACCTTGTTCTCGAACACCACGCCGCCGTTACGCTCCAGCGGCTCGAACACGATCTTCACCTCGGCATACTGGCCGGAGCCGCCGGTCTGCTTCTTGTGGGTGTAGGTTTCCGTGTGCGGCCGGGTGATCGTTTCGCGATACGCCACCTGAGGCGCGCCGATATCCGCGTCCACGCCGTATTCGCGGCGCAGCCGGTCGATGATGATCTCCAGGTGCAACTCGCCCATGCCGGACAGGATGGTCTGCCCGCTCTCCTGGTCGGTGCGCAGCCGCAGCGACGGGTCCTCGCCCGCCAGCTTCTGCAGGCCGAGCGACATCTTCTCCACCGCCTCCTTGGTGCGCGGTTCGACCGAGATATCGATCACCGGCACCGGGAAAGCCATGCGCTCCAGCACCACCGGGTCCTGCTGGCTGGCCAGCGTGTCGCCCGTGCCGGTGTCCTTCAGGCCGACGAACGCGGCGATGTCGCCCGCGGTGACTTCCTTGATCTCGGCCCGCTTGTCGGCGTGCATCTGGAACATGCGGCCGATGCGCTCGCGATGGTCGCGCGTGGTGTTCAGCACCATGTCGCCCGACTTCAGCGTGCCGGCATAGACTCGCACGAAGGTCAGCGTGCCGTACTTGTCGTTGATGATCTTGAACGCCAGGCCGGCGAACGGCGCGTTGGGGTCGGCCTTGATGCGGCGGCGTTCGCTGTGTTCGCCGTCTTCCTCGCCCTCGCCCGCGGCGATGCTGATGCCGGGCACGTCGATCGGCGACGGCAGGTAGTCCAGCACCGCATCCAGCAGCGGCTGCACGCCCTTGTTCTTGAACGCCGTGCCGCACAGGACGGGGCGGAACGCGCCGGAGATCGTGCCGGCCTTGATGCAGCGCTTCAACGTGGCGACCGCGACGTCGCCCTTGTCGAAATACTCCTCCATCGCCGCGTCATCGACCGACAGCGCGGTATCCAGCAGAATCTGCCGGTATTCCGCCGCTTGCTCGGCCAGGTCGGCGGGAATGTCCTCATAATGGTATTTCGCGCCGAGTTCGCCGCCTTCCCAGATGATCGCCTTCATCTCGACCAGATCGACGACGCCGAGGAACTTGTCCTCGATGCCGATCGGCAGTTGCAGCGGCAGCGCGACGATATCCAACTTCTCTTTCAGCGTGCCGAACGCGCGGAAGAAATCCGCGCCGGTGCGGTCCAGCTTGTTGATGAAAATGATGCGCGGCACGTTGTAGCGATCCGCCAGGCGCCAGTTGGTCTCCGACTGCGGCTGCACGCCGGCGACGCCCTCGATGATGAAGATCGCGCCGTCCAGCACGCGCAGGCTGCGGTTCACCTCGATGTTGAAATCGATATGGCCGGGCGTGTCGATGATGTTGATGCGGTGGTCCTTCCACTCGCACGTCACCGCGGCCGAGGTGATGGTGATCCCCCGCTCCCGCTCCTGCTCCATGTAGTCGGTCGTGGTGTTGCCGTCGTGCACCTCGCCGATCTTGTGTGACATTCCGGTGTAATACAGAATGCGTTCGGTCGTGGTCGTCTTGCCCGCGTCGATGTGCGCGGTGATGCCGATATTGCGGATCCTGTCGAGCGGCGTGCCAGCCACGGTAAACCTCCATGCGCAAACGGGACGCACGATCCTGTCCGGATCCCGGGGAGGAAGCCCCGGCGCGCCCGCGTCCTGATTTCCGGCAAGTCGGTGGCCGGTCACTATCTGCGGCGTCAGATGCGGCACCACACGGCGTTTTGCAAGTGCGAAAAGGGAAACGCAGATGTGAGACAGCGCGGGCGACGCGGTGGAATTCCCCCTCTTGAGGGAGGGGGCAGGGGGAGGGGTGCGTACAGCCGCGGGACCTCGGAAATACGCACCCCTCCCCCTTGGCCCCCTCCCACAAGAGGAGGGGGAAGCTTCCTTCCCTTGCTTGCCTCGTTTCTCGCCGCCGCTGCGGAAACGCACAGAATCCTCAGTTGATCACTCACTCTTTGTCACTGTCGGACACGTGGGCAAGGCGTAGTCTGCGGCTTATGGACCTACGCACCGCACAGGCGTTGATCCGCTTCGGCCTTGGCCGCCGGGGCGAGGAGCCCGTCCCCGCCGATCCGGCCGCCTGGCTGCTGGGCCAGCTCCACGTGCCGGACCCGATTCGTCCCACCGCGACCACCGAGCGCGGCCTGGAAGCCCTGCGCTTCGATCGGCAGAACAAGCCGCCGAAAGACGAGCGCCGCGTCCCCATCGTCTTCCGCGAAGACGCTCGCGCCGCGCTCGACGCCGCCCTCACCACGTCCGCGCCGTTCCGCGAACGCCTGGTGTGGTTCTGGACCAACCACTTCACCGTCTCGGTCCGTGGCGGCGCCGCCGCGCTGTGCGGCGCCTTTGTCGCCGAGGCCATCCGCCCGCACGTCACCGGCCGCTTCGAGGACATGCTGATGGCCGTGATGCACCACCCGGCCATGCTGATCTACCTGAACAACGCCGGCTCGGTCGGCCCCGACAGCCCCGCCGGCCAGCGCACTCATCGCGGCCTGAACGAAAACCTCGCCCGCGAGTGCATGGAGCTGCACACCGTCAGCCCGGCCTCCGGCTACACCCAGGCGGATGTAACCAACTTCGCCAAGATCCTGACCGGCTGGTCGATCAACTTCCGCGCCGATCCACCCGGCTTCACGTACCGCCGCTTCGCCCACGAGCCCGGCTGGATTCCCCTGATGGGCCATCAATTCCCGCCCGGCGAGGAAGGCGGGATGGCCGCGCTGCGCTTCCTGGCCAATCACCCATCCACCCAACGGTTCCTGGCCACACGGCTCGTCCAGTATTTCGTCGCCGACTCCCCCTCCCCCGCCACCATCCGCCCGATAGAGGCCGTGCTGCGCGACACCGGCGGCAACCTCGGCGCCGCCGCTGCCGCCCTGGTGCGCCTCGACGCCGCCTGGCATCCCGGCACCAAACTGCGCGAGCCGCAGGACTACGTCATCGCCGGCCTGCGCATGCTCCACCCGCCGCCCGAGGCGCAGGAAAAGATCAACGTCATGGGCATGCTGGCCGGGCTCGGCCAGCCGTTATGGAGCGCGCCGCAGCCCGACGGCTGGCCCGACCGCGCCGCCAACTGGGCCGGCCCGGAGGAGATGATGCGCCGCATCGACTGGGCCTATGGCGTCGCCGGCCGCGTCGGCCAGCGCGACCCGGGCGCCCTGGCACAGGCGAATCTCGGCCCCCTGCTCCGCCCCGCAACCTGGACCGCGGTCATGCGCTCCGGCTCCCGCCGCGACGCAATGACCATGTTCCTCGGCTCCCCCGAATTCCAGAGGCGCTGACCATGCCCACCCTGACCCGCCGCAATGCCCTGCTTGGGCTGACCACCGCCTTCACCGTCGGCCGCGTCTCGCTGGCTCTGGCCGACGCGCCCACCGACCGCCGCTTCGTCGTCGTGCTGCTGCGCGGCGCGCTGGACGGCATGTCCGCGGTCGTGCCTTACGGCGACCGCGACCTTGCCGGCCTGCGTTCCGAGATCGTGCCGCCCGGTCCCGGCCAGTCCGGCGGCCTGCTGGATCTCGGCGGCTTCTTCGGCATGCACCCGTCGCTCGCCAGCGTGCACGCGATGTACCAGGCCGGCGAGGCGCTGCCGGTCCACGCCGTCGCCGGCCCGTACCGCGTGCGCAGCCATTTCGAGGCGCAGGACTACATGGAGAGCGGCGCCGACCACCGCATGACCAGCGGCTGGCTGAACCGCGCCGTCGCCGCCATGCCCCGCGCCGCTGCCAACCGCCCGGAGGGCAACGCGCTCGCGGTCGGCGTCGCCGTCCCGCTGCTGCTGCGCGGCCCCGCGCTGGTCGGCAACTGGGCGCCGCATGGCACCTTTGAGCCGCCGGCGTCGCTGTACCAGCAGATTGCCGCGCTGAACCAGCCGGACCACGTCACCGGACCGGCGATCGCCGAGGGCCTGCGCGCCCGCGGCTTCTCCACCTCGGTGATGGCCGGTGCGGCCATGCCCGGCGACGAGGACCCCGACCCGCGCAAGCGCTATGCCTTCCCCGCCCTGGCACGCGCGGCCGGCGAGTTGCTCCGCGCACCGGACGGTCCGCGCATTGCCGCGCTGGAGATCTACGGCTGGGACACGCATGTGGCGCAGACGCCGCGCCTGACCAACGTGTTGAAGCAACTCGACAGCGGGATGCAGGGGCTCAAGGAAGGCCTCGGGCCGGCCTGGAAACAGACCGCCGTGCTGCTGATGACCGAGTTCGGCCGCACCGCGCGGGTGAACGGCACCAAGGGCACCGACCACGGCACCGCCTCAGTCGCATTCGTGCTGGGTGGTGCGGTGGCCGGCGGACGTGTCGGCGGCCACTGGCCGGGCCTGGGCAGCGGGCAATTGTTCCAGAACCGCGACCTTGCGCCGACGACGGATGTGCGGTCGGTCGCCAAGGGGCTGCTGACCGCGCATCTCGGGCTGCACGAGGCGGCGCTGGGGTCGGTGTTCCCCGGCAGCTCAGGCGCCTCGCCGATACTCGGGCTGATCCGGACGTAGCCGCGTCGCCGCCAGGTACATGTCTCGGAGAAACGCTGCTGTAACCCGCTGCGCGGTTCAATGACGGTGGACGCCACAGGAGTCCCCGGTGAGTTTTCTGCGCGGAAACATGCCAATCGCCGAGGCCGCAAGCACGCCAGCAGTGGAAGCCCCGCGCACCTTGTGCCGGGAAACCACGAACCGGATCCGTTTCGTCATCGAGGACCTGCTGCCGCCGCTGCTGCGGGATTCCTCGTTGTTCTGCTGGCTGGCCCGGCGCGTGTGGGGACAGCACATCGTCGATCTCGCGCGCTTCCGGGCCAGTGCCCCGTTCCTGTCGGAGCAGGAATACGAAGCACTCTATCGGGCGCATCCGCGCATCCACGCCGAGACCGACAATTCCGCGGCGTGCATCGAGAGAGTGGTACGCGATACGATTGGCAACAGCGTCTGCGACGTCGGCTGCGGCACCGGCTTCCTGCTGACCAGGGTGCTTGACGGACATCCCGAGGTCACCCGTGCAACGGGCGTGGATTTCGTCATCAGCGACACCGTGTCCCGGCCAGGCATCCGGTACATCGAGGCCAGGATCGAGGCGCTGCCGTTCGAGGACAATGAGTTCGACACCGTGATCTGCACCCATGTCATCGAGCATATTCTGGACTATCGCCGGGCCATCGCCGAGCTGCGCCGGGTCGCCCGCAAGCGGCTGATCATCGTGGTGCCGCGCGAGCGCGAGGCAATCTATTCATTCAACCCGCATTTCAATTTCTTCCCGTATGCGCACTCCTTCCTGCGCGCGATGATCCCCGTCCCCGCCGAGCACACATGCGTCGATATCGGGCGGGACATCTATTATTACGAGTTGCCACCGGCCGATGGGCCGACCCGCGCTGAATGAAACGTCGGCCCCCTGTCATTGCGAGGCCACTTGGCCGAAGCAATCCCGTTCATGACGAGCTGCCGGCGGCTCGTCACGAACGGGATTGCTTCGGCCAGGCGGCCTCGCAATGACAGAGGGGCGCCAGTTTCTTTTCAGGAACGCACCTGACGCCGTCCGCGTCGGCGGCCCGCGCTGTAACCATGATGTAGCCGAGCCGACGGTAGCATTCGAACCGGATAGCCCATGGGATTCCGGGCAGACGCGGCCGCAATCCTCTGACGAGTGACCGAAGGGAAACGCCGGGCTCATGCTGCAGACCCGCATCAATGTCCTCGATCTCGAGCGACGCCCGGACCGGTCGCAGATCGCCGACTGCAGGATCGCCGTGCTGGTACCCTGCTATAATGAGCAAGCCACCATCGCCAAGGTCGTCGCCGATTTTCAGCAGAGCCTGCCCCGCGCCGACATCTATGCGTATGACAACAATTCGACCGATCACACGGCCACGGTCGCTCGCAGTGCCGGTGCAATCGTGCGGCGCGAGGGACTCCAGGGCAAAGGCAACGTGATCCGCCGGATGTTCTCCGATATCGAGGCGGATGTTTACGTATTGGTCGATGGCGATGACACGTATGCGGCCGCCGACGCCGAAGCGATGGTGCGGATGTTGGTCGAGGAACAACTCGACATGGTCGTCGCCACCAGGAACACCGAGGCGGACGGGGCCTTTCGCAAAGGCCACAGATTCGGTAATCGGGTGTTGTCGGGTCTCGTTCGCCGCATCTTCGGTAGCCGGGTCAGCGATGTGCTGTCAGGCTACCGCGTGTTCAGCCGGAGGTTCGTCAAGTCGTTCCCTGCGCTGGCGACCGGCTTCGAAACCGAGACCGAGTTCACCATCCACGCTCTCGAGTTGCGCATGCCGATCGCCGAAGTCCCCACGGCCTACGGCGCGCGGCCGGAGGGGTCGGTCTCGAAACTGCGGACGTATTCGGACGGGTTGCGTATTCTGTGCGCGATCGTGCGGCTCGTGAAGGAAGAGCGGCCCTTGCAGTTCTTCGCGCTGGCAGGATTGCTGCTGCTCGCCAGCGGGCTCGGGCTTGGCGGTCCGGTGATCGTCGAGTTCCTGCACACTGGCCTGGTTCCGCGGTTGCCGACCGCAGTATTGTCCACCGGGCTTGTGCTACTGTCTTGTCTGTCGTTCACCTGTGGCCTGATTCTGGATTCGGTCGCCCATGGGCGACGCGAGTTGAAGCGGCTGGCCTATCTCGCCATCCCCGCGGTAAACGCACAGGCCCGTGTGTAGTCATCGCTTGCCAAGAGGCAGCACGAAAGCCTGAACACCCCCTGTCATGATCCGGTCATCACGGGTTGGGAACAGAGGCCGCAGCTTCGTCCCCGGCAAATCGCCCTCCGACTGGTAGCCAATACTCTGCGACTGGGATCATGCGACGTCCTTGGTCGCGTCCCACGCCGACCGGAAGTGCTGCCTCGGGAGAAGTCGAAGATCTGCTGCGCGCTGCGCAACGAGACATGGACGCGGTCCACCTGGCGAGTCAGTGCGACTCGCGTCCGCTTGCGCGGGGACAGGACGAACCGAATATGTGCGGTTTTCTGGTGCCGGAATTATACCCGCGCAGACGCGGCAACCGTCCGTGCAGGATGGCGATCTCCTGCCGTTACGTCAGTCAGGGTCCCGGTTACGCGAAGACCTGCCAGGTACGCCGCGGTACTGACTGCCAGCGTGAGAACGGATGCCATCAACGTCAGGCCCGGAATCGCGAGCAACCACTCGACGTTTCCGACCAGCACGAACAACCACGCCGCCACGCAGCCGGAGCCGATCCAGAACGCGGGACCGGGCCGCTGCCGATTGACCGCCGCTTCTGCCAATGCCTGGATCGCCACGGTGAACGGCGCGGCGACAATCAGGTCGATCAGATAATGCTGGCCCAGATAGAGCGTCGCCACGATGACCAGCATCGCAAAAGCGACGGCAAAGCCACGCAGCATCCGCGATAGGCCGGCGGTGTTGATGGCGATCAGCAGCGCCCAGGTCGCATGCAGACTGGGCATGCAGTTCCTGGCATAGCGCGGATCGAGCGCAGCGGCCGCGGGGCTGACGGCGGATGCCGGCGGCAGCGCGGGAAACGCACGAAATGCAAAGGCCGGCCCTGCCGCAGGGAACAAGTGATACAACACCCCGCCCACCGCTCCCGCGAGCAGCAGAGCCGTCAGTGCGAGGACCCATCGCGGCGACCGGTGCCGTAGATGGATCAGCACGACCCAGGCCATCATAAGCATGATGGCCGCATAGCTCAGGCCCACCAGCAGCACCACGAGGCTGTGCAATGTCCCGTGCAGCGCGTTCAGTGCCGACAGCACGACCGCGGTTGGATCGAAGCCGAGCGACAGGTCAACGAGATAGGCGCGATGGTCGTAGGTCAGGGCGTCGGTGGTGGTGAAGTACTGGCCGATTTGCGAAATCTGCTGGCCGATGAGCACCAGCGATCCCGCTGCCAGCGCGAGCAGCGCAGATCCGCGGCGTTGCGGTGAAACCAGTATCGTCGCCGACAGAACGGTGACGCTGGCGACACCCAGGCCGATCGGCTCGGCGAATGTGCGCAGCGCGGGTAACCAATGGATCAGGACGAAGGTCAGCAGCAGACCGGCCGCACAGGCGATCCAGGCTGGCCGCCGATCGGGCACCAACAGAAATTGCGCGAGTGGGAGAGCGGCGAACCCCCAAGGGTCGAAGGACAGTTCAACCCGGTGCATAAACGCATATTCCGCCAGATTGAGGAGCGCCACACACAGCAGGCCGACGACGAAAAGGATGAGGACCGGACGCTGCCCATAGATTGGCGGCGTCGCCTGTTGCGTACTGAACGTTGCTGTCATGGCTCGACCTGACACGACTGATTGCCCGCGGGCCACGCCGCGCCGGCTGTCGAGGTAATCATGCAGGCAGAGAGTTAACACCACGCTTGCAGACGGCGCTGGGAGGCGGAATCAGCCCGCTGGCCGGTCGCTCGTCACAATTCGCAGATTACTACGCCGCGCAACCCTCGTCGCGCAGCAGGTCGATGACCGCCTCCACCGGCACGTCGGCGCTGGTGAACGCGTCGCCGATGCCGCGCACCAGCACGAAGTTCAGCGCCCCGTCGCGCACCTTCTTATCGCGCCGCATGTGCCCGACGATCGTCGCTGCGGAGATCCGCCGGTTCAGCATCGCCAGCTCCGCCGGCAGCCCCACCGACGCGACGTGCGACACCACCCGGTCGGCGTCCGCCGCCGAGCAATGACCCAGCCGCACCGACAGCTTGAACGCGAGGCCCAGCCCGACCGCGACGCCCTCGCCGTGCAGCAGCCCTCCGTCGTAGCCGTATTCCGCCTCCAGGGCGTGGCCGAAGGTGTGGCCCAGGTTCAGCAGCGCGCGGCCGTCGTTCGGCTTTTCCTCGCGCTCGTCGTCGCCGACCACCGCGGCCTTGAACGCGCAGGCGCGCTTGATCGCCTCGGCCTGCGCGTCGCGGTCGCCGCTGACCACGCCGAGGCCGTGGTGCTCGCACCACGCGAAGAACGCCGCGTCGCCGACCAAACCGGCCTTGGCGATCTCGGCATAGCCCGCGCGCAGCTCGCGCGGCGGCAGCGTATCCAGCGTGGCCGTGTCGGCCAGCACCATGCGCGGCTGGTAGAATGCGCCGACGAGGTTCTTGCCGCGCTTCGTGTTCACCGCCGTCTTGCCGCCCACGGACGAATCCACCTGCGACAGCAGCGTGGTGGGTATCTGCACGAACGGCACGCCGCGCAGCGCGGTGGCGGCAGCAAATCCCGCGAGGTCGCCGACCACGCCGCCGCCCAGGGCGATGACCGTGGTGCGGCGTTCGACCCGCGCCTCCAGCAACTGGTCCAGCACGCTGAGGTAGGAATCCAGGCTCTTCGACGCCTCGCCGGGCGGCACGACGATCTGGCTGGTCGCGACGCCGGTTGCCGCCAGGCCCTTCAGCAGTGCCGGCAGGTGGAGTGCGGCGACGGTTTCGTCGGTCACCACCACAGCGCGCTTCTGCGGCAGGCGGGGCGCGAGAAGGGCACCGGCGCGCTCCAGCAGATGCTCGCCGATGACGACGTCGTAGGTGGCGGAGGCCAGCGCCACCGACAGCCGACGCGGCGGCTTGTACGCCAGCAGCGCGTTCAGCACCTGCGACGTGGTGGTGTCCGGGCTTTCGTCGCCACAATCGACGATGATTTCGGCCTCGGCGTACACTGGGTAACGCTGGTCGATCAGCCGTTCCAGCACCTCGCCGTGATTGCCGTCGGCGAGCAGCGGGCGGTGCTCGCGCCCGGCGACACGCCGCACCAGGGTGGGCAACGGGCAGCGCAGCCAGATCGACACCGCCTCGGTACGGGTGACGGCGCGGGTTTCCGCGTCCATGAACGCGCCGCCGCCGAACGCCAGCACCAGCGGATCGCCGGACAGCAGGCGGCGGATGACGCGGCGCTCGCCGTCACGGAAGGCACGTTCGCCATAGCGCTCGAACAACTCGGGGATGGAGCACCCGGCGGCGAGTTCGATCTCGGTGTCGGCGTCGCGGAACGGCAGGCCGAGTCGCGCGGCGAGGCGGCGGCCGATCGAGGTCTTGCCGGCGCCCATCAATCCAACCAGCACAACGCTGCGGCCCGACAGCGTGTCGGGCAGTGCAATTGTTTCACGGAGCGCGGTGTTGCGTGTCATGGGCGGCAAGGCTAGCACACCGCCCGGCGGGCGCCACGAGGGGCGCCCGGCAGAGGAGCGTCGGGCAGCCCATGATCCGGGTGTTCTTGTTCGTCATCGCGATCGGCGTGGTGCTGCTGGCGGCCGGCGTGTTCTATCTGGGCATGTTCCCCCCTACCCCGCCGATCCACGCGGTGCAGACGACGATCCCGACCGACAAGATCGCCGGCCACTGAATGGATCGCCACGTCGAGGCGTTCCTGGAAATGCTGGCCGCGGAGCGCGGCGCGGCCCGCAATACACTGATGGCGTATGAGGCGGACCTCGCGGATTTCGCGGCGTTTGCCGGGACGCGCGGCTGCGCGGTGGCGGGCACGGACGGGGCGGTGTGCGCTGCCTATATGGGCGGGCTGGCGAAGGCCGGGCTGTCGGCGCGAACCGCGGCGCGGCGGCTGTCGGCGCTGCGGCAGTTCCACCGGTTCCTGTTGCGCGAGGGCGTGCGGACGGATGATCCGACGTCGCTGCTCGATACGCCGAGGCTGCCGCGTTCGCTGCCGAAATACCTGAGCGAAACCGAGGTGGACGCGCTGCTGGAAGCCGCGGCATCGCGGCCCGGACGGACGGGATTGGTGGCGCGGGCGGCGTTGGAAATCCTATACGCGACCGGTCTGCGCGTGTCGGAGCTGCTGGCTCTGCCGCAGTCGGCGCTGGCCGGCGACGCGGCGTTGCTGCTGGTGCGCGGCAAGGGCGGACGGGAACGCGTGGTGCCGCTGTCGGAACATGCGAAGCTGGCCGCCGCCACACTGGTGGCGGAAGCCGGCAAGCAGCGCTTCCTGTTTGGTGGTCGCGACCCCCGCAATCCGATGACGCGACAGGCGTTCTTTCTGCTGCTGAAGCAGGTGGCGCTGGCGGGGGGACTCGATCCGGCGCGCGTGTCGCCGCATGTGCTGCGGCATTCGTTCGCGTCGCACATGCTGGCCCGCGGCGCCGATCTGCGGAGCTTGCAGTTGCTACTGGGACACGCGGACATCGCGACGACGCAGATTTACACGCACGTTCTGGCGGAGCGGCTGCAAAGGCTGGTGGAAGCGCACCACCCGCTGGCGAGATTGGGATAGAGGCAGAGGACGTAGACTACACCTCTCCCCTTGTGGGAGAGGTCGAGACGCGAAGCGTCGAGGGTGAGGGGGCTGACGCACGGGCGGTTGGTGCGTCGGCCCCCTCACCCGGCGCTTCGCGCCGACCACCGGGTCAAGCCCGGTGGCATGCCTCTCCCGCAAGGGGAGAGGTAAAGACAGCGGAGATTCCCATGCGACCCGAGGATGTCATCGCCGATCGCCGCCGCCCCTATACCGGCGCCGAATACATGCAAAGCCTGCGCGATGGCCGCGAGGTCTATATCGACGGCGAACGCGTCGCCGACGTGACAACCCACCCGGCGTTCCGCAATTCCGTGCGTTCGATCGCCCGCCTGTACGACGCGCTGCACGACCCGGCGCAGCAGCCCGTGCTGACCTGCCCCACCGACACCGGCTCCGGCGGCTATACGCACCGCTATTTCCGCGTGTCGCGTTCGCGCGAGGACCTGGTCGCGGCGCAAGGCGCGATCGCGGCATGGTCGCGGCTGACCTACGGCTGGATGGGCCGCACGCCGGATTACAAGGCGGCCTACACGAATACGCTCGGCGCCAACCCGGAATACTACGGCCCGTACGCCGACAACGCCCGCACCTGGTACAAACGCGCGCAGGAAACCGTGCCGTTCATGAACCACGCCATCGTCAATCCGCCGGTCGATCGCCATAAGCCGGCCGAGGCTGTGAAGGACGTGTTCGTCAGCGTGCAAAAGGAAGTCGATGGCGGCATCATCGTCTCCGGCGCCAAGGTCGTCGCCACGTCCGCGGCGATGACGCACTACAACTACATGGGGCAAAGTTCGAAGACCGCGACCGAGGACCTGGACATGTCGCTCATGTTCATCGTCCCGATCGACGCACCCGGCCTCAAGCTGTTCTGTCGCACGTCCTATGAACGCGCGGCGCTGCGCAACGGCACGCCGTTCGACTACCCGCTGTCGTCGCGGTTCGACGAGAACGACGCGATCTTCGTGCTCGACAAGGTGTTCGTGCCCTGGGAAGACGTGTTCATCTACCGCGATCCCGCGCGCGTACTAAGTTTCTATCCCCGCTCCGGCTTCATGCCCGGCTTCTTGTTCCAGGGCTGCACGCGCTTCGCGGTGAAGCTCGATTTCATCTGCGGCCTGCTAAGCAAGGCCCTGCGCTGCACCGGCGGCGACGACGCACGCGGCAACCAGGTCTTGCTCGGCGAGGCGATCGCCTGGCGCAACTTGTTCTGGTCGCTGTCCAACGCGATGGCGAACAATCCCGATCCGTGGAAGGACGGGGCGGTGCTGCCGGAACTGCGCGCGGCCCTGGCGTATCGCGTGTTCGCGCCGGATGCCTATCCGCGCATCAAGGACATCGTCGAACGCACGGTCACGTCGGCGCTGATCTACCTGCCGTCATCGGCGAAGGATTTCGCCAATCCGGATATCGAACCGTATCTCCGGCAGTATGTGCGCGGGTCATACGGCATCGAATACGACGAGCGCATCAAGATCATGAAGCTGCTGTGGGACGCTGTGGGGACGGAATTCGGCGGACGGCACGAACTTTACGAACGCAATTATGCCGGCGGTTGGGAAGACATCCGCCTGCAAACACTGACCGGTGCGCAACGCGGCGGCGACATGGCGGCGATGGAGGCACTGGTGGATCGGTGCATGGCGGACTACGACGCGAAGGGGTGGACCGGGGAGACGTGGCTTGATTCGGCGTCAGCGTAAAGTTTTGCCGGAACCGATCATGCCGCCATATGCGTATCCAACGTGAAGTCCAGCCGTATCACGTCATACTGCAGTATCATCTTCCCTTCCGGCGTCTTGTCGATCACGCCCGACAAGTACAACTTCCGCACGTCGCTGTGCACCGCGCGCACATCGCGCTCGACCCGCCGGGCGATCTCCCGAATGGCAAGCGGCCCCTGGCCCGCCATTGCTCGCAGGAGCGCCCAACGCCTGGAATTCAGAAGCTGCCATGCCCCTTCCAGGCTTTCAAAATCCAGCCGAGCCGCCGCCTCCGGCTTGCCAGTCTTCCATGCACGCGCAATTTCCGCGCGACGCTGTTCCACCGGCTGATTACCGATGATGAGGGTGCTCATCGAGGTAGCGTCCGACATCGGCATCGAAGGCCGCGAGGAGCCGCTCGATCGACGTGAACTGATACGTCGTTTCCCCGCTGCCGATGTGGCGATGGTCGCCTTTGCCCGCTTCGTTGTCATAGCGCAGCACACATTGTTCCTGATCGATAAGCGCCAACCAGTACTTGTAGCGATGTTCGCTGCCCGGGACGCGACGCGGTACCTGCCACACAACGATCTCGGCGAACGTTCCAGGCCGCAGGCGCTCGCGACGACGGATGACCAGCGCTTGCAGCGTGCGGTGTCTGTGTTGTCAATGAAAGCAACATCTATCTGGGAAAGCAACGCTCATCTGGCGCCGCCTCCGGGCGTCGGAACATCGGGGCTGCAACCAGCGGCCAGGCCGCTGGCGGCCGCCGGGTAGCGGGCGGTGGCCAGATCACGGGCGGCTGATGCCGGTGCGTAGCCGGACTGCCGCCCGTGTCCAGGCCGCGCCGCACTCGCCGAACCCGCTGTTTGCAATTCCTTAAGCATGGCCCGGGTAGAATGCATCGTCGCCACCGCCGCCGCTGCAACCTCCTGGACACGACCGCATGAAACTGATCCGGCTGTCGATCCGCTCGCGCATTTACGGCGGCATGGGCGTCATCGTGGTCCTCGGCCTGTTGCTGGCCGGTCTCGCCGTTTGGAACCTGACCCAGATCGGCCACCAGGTCGGCCGCATGAGCACGCTGTCCGACAACAACCTGCGCGTGCTGCATCTCGTGCGCCTGATGGAGACCATGCGCGAGGCCTCGCTGCGCGTTGCCATGGCCTCGACGCAGCCGGCGCTGGAGCCGGACGATGCGGCGGAAGCGCTCACCATGATCGATCTGCTGCAATCGGTCGCCAAGGCCACGCGGTCGGAGCCCCAGCGCCAGGCGTTCCAGTCGATGTTGGGCGGCTGCAATACCTGCCACCAGCTCAGCGCTGAATTGCGGGCGTCGATCCGGCAGATCGACGACGCGCGCAGCCCGCTGCTGGGTGCCGGCGATCGGCTGACGTCGGATGCCGCCGGATTGCTCGCCGCCGTCGCGAAATCGACGGATGGCGATGGCGCGACGGCCGCCCGGAGCGTTGCCGCGGCGGTGCGATCGGGCGTGGCCAGCGGCGAGCGGTTTCTGCTGATGCGGGACGCGAAAGACTCGGCGTCGTTCGACACGAACCTGGCGGTCGCGAACGCGGCGCTGGCGACGCTTGCGAAGCAGCCGCTTACCGCCGATCTGCGCACGCTCGCGGGGACAGTCGGCACGTCCCTGGCCGCCTATAGCGACCGCTTCGCGGCGATGTCTGCTGCCCTGCGCAAGAAGGACGACTTGTTCGACAACAAGATGATGCCGCTGGTCAAACAGCAGATGGCCGCCGCAAAGGACGTCGCCGCATCGCTGAGCCAGGAATTCGCCAGCACGCGTGACGCCACATCGACCATGGTCGGCCGAACCATCGCAGAGCAGGAGCTGATCGCCGGCATCGGCCTGTTGTTGAGTGCCGTCATCGGGTTATTCGTCGGACGCGGCATCGCGCGTCCCGTCACGGGCATGACGACAGCGATCACCCGGCTGGCAGCCGGCGAGACCGACGTGGACATCCCCTGCCGTGACGCGACCGACGAGATGGGCGCAATCGCCGGCGCGGTCGAAGTGTTCCGGCAGAATGCGATCCAGCGGGAGCGGCTTGAGACAGAACAACAAGTGCAGACGCGGCAGGCGTCGGAGCAAAAACGGCTGGCGCTGGTCGGTATGGCGGAAACCATAGAGCATGAGATGGGCGCCACGCTGGAGGCGATCGGCGCGCGCACCACGACGATGGCGGCGGCCGCCGCTGAAATGAGCGCCTCGGCGCAGCGCACCGGGCATTCGGCGGACGGCGCGGCGAGCGCGGCGGCCCAGGCGCTCGCCAATGCTCAGACGGTTGCCAGCGCGGCGGAGCAACTCGCCGCCTCGATCCGGGAGATCGGCGGCCAGGTCAGCCAATCCACCGCCGCGGTTGCCCATGCGGTCGAGGCCGGCGGCGAGGCGCGCGCAACCATGGCGACGCTCAACGAGCAAGTCGGACGCATCGGCGCCGTCGCCGACATGATCGGCTCGATCGCCGCCAAGACCAACTTACTTGCGCTGAACGCGACGATCGAGGCCGCGCGCGCCGGCGACGCCGGCAAGGGCTTCGCCGTCGTCGCCAGCGAGGTGAAGCAGCTCGCCGCGCAGACCGCCCGCTCGACCGAGGAGATCGGGCGTCACATCAACGACGTGCGTACCGCTACGGGCGCCTCGGTCGCGCGGATGGAGCGCATCGAACACACGATCGGGGAGATCGACGCCATCGCCAGCTCGATCGCCGCGGCGGTGGAGGAGCAAGCGGCGGCAACGGCGGAGATCGCGCGCAACGTGAACGAAACGGCTTCCGCCGCGAACGAGATGACGCGGCGGATCGGGGAAGTGTCCAGCGAGGCGAGCCAGACGGGCCAGCACAGCGTCCAGGTGCGCGACGACACGGCCGCGCTGACATCGATGGTCAGCGAGCTGCAGCACGCGGTGATCCGCGTCGTCCGGTCCTCGACGACGGAAGTCGATCGCCGGGCCCACCGCCGGTATGCGGTGGCGCTGCCGTGCCGGATGATGGTGACGGGCCAGGGGATGCACGAGGCTCGCGTCGTGGATCTGTCGGAGCATGGTGCCGCGGTCGTCGATTGTCCGGTCTTGCCGCCTGGCACGCGCGGCGTGCTCCATGTGGACCGCATCGGGATGCAGTTGCCGTTTTCCGTCCATGCCGCCGAGGACAAGGGCCTGCACCTGGCGTTCGAGATCGACGCGGCGGAGACGGCGAAGCTGGCGCAGGCCGTGTCGCGGCTGCGCGCCGCGGCGTGAACGGCGGGGTGCCTGTCGCGCGGCGGCGTGAGCAGCGGGGTGCCCTCGCGCGGCACACGGGCAACGCAGACGGCGGGGCGGTAATCAATTCCAGCGGACGCGTGTGCATTCGGCGTAGTCGGGCGACGGCATTGCCGGCAGCGGCACTTGCAAAGGGCGCCATTGGCGCATAAATCGGATGATGGACGGCCCGATCACGGTCGTTGAGACTCCGCAATTCATCCGGCAGGCGCAGGATGTCTGGAAAGACGACGAACTCGCCGCGTTCGTGGACTTCATCGCCAGGAACCCCGACGCCGGCGATGTCATTCCAGGCGCCCACGGCGTTCGTAAGTTGCGATGGCGGCGGCAGGGCGGCGGTAAACGCGGCGGCGTCCGCGTCATCTACTTCTACCACAGCATGCACGTGCCAGTGTATTTGCTGATGGTTTATGCGAAGGCGATGCGCGAGGACATCTCGCCCGATGCACGGAAGGCGCTGGCGGACTTTGCTATGCACCTCAAGCGAGGCGTGCGGACAGGAAGGCTCGGAGAGTGAGATGAACAAGTTCAGCAAGGACCTGCTGCAAGGCATGCGCGAGGCGTGCGACTTCGCGGAGGGTAAGGCCTCGGCGGCACGGGTCCATGTCGTGGCGACACCCGACGTGCGCGCGATCCGGCGCCGGCTGCATATGTCGCAGCACGAATTTGCCAGCGCCTTTCGCATTCCTATCGCGACGCTGAAGAACTGGGAGCAGGGGCGGCGGGCACCGGACGCTCCAGCGGCGGCTTATCTGCAAGCGATCGCGCGCCGGCCGGAGGTCATCCGGGAAGCGCTGCGGCAGGAGTGAAGCGCTCCTACCCCTCCGGCTCCCCCTGGATCGGCACCTTCCCCAGCCCCGCGATCAACGCGGTAACGTCCACGATCACCGCCTCCACCGCCACGACATCCGTCCCCTTCGCGACCAGCGACACGCCGTTACCGCTGGCCCGGTAGAACGGATAACTCCCGAGATCGATGTCCGGAGACTTCGCCTGGATCGCCGCAAGCCCCTCGGCGATCATCCCTTCCGGCAGACCGATCGCATGCACCGCGCGCGACACGATCTTCGGCCCGCCTTGCAGCCGCGGCGACAGCCACTCCCACATCGACTGCATCACCCGCGGCACGCCGGCCATCACATACACATTGCCGATCTGGAACCCGGGCGCGACTGACAGTGCGTTCTCGATCAACGTCGCGCCGCGCGGCATCGTCGCCATGCGCTGCCGCGCCGCGTTGAAGCCGCCGGGCGGATAGGCACGCTCCATGCGCGCCCACGCCACCGGATGCGGCTCCCACGGCACGCCGAACGCCGCGGCGATGCATTCGCTGGTGATGTCGTCGTGCGTCGGGCCGATGCCGCCCGTGGTGAACACGTAATCGAACTTCGCGCGCACCTCATTGACCGTATCGACGATGGTTTGCGGCACGTCGGGGATCACCCGCACCTCGCGCAACGGGATGCCGATCTCGCCCAGGCCGATCGCGAGGAACCGGATGTTGGCGTCCTGCGTGCGGCCGGACAGCACCTCGTTGCCGATCACCAGCAGGCAGGCGGTGGGATTGGTCGCGGGCATGGTCGGCTCCTTCACGGGAAGTCGCGCAGCAACGGGATCACAGGAAGTCGCGCAGCAACGGGATCAGCGGCTTGTCGGCCGGCGGCATTTCATACTCGCCCAGCTTGCGCGGCCACACCCATTTCAGCGTCTGGTTCTCCCGCCCGGTCGGGATGCCCTTCCAGCGGCGGCACAGAAACAGCGGCATCAGCAAATGGAACTTCTCATAGGCGTGCGAGGCGAACGCGAACGGCGCGAGGCACGCCGCGGACACGTCGATGCCCAGCTCCTCCTTCAGCTCGCGGATCAGCGCGACCTCCGGCGTTTCGCCCGGGTGCAGCTTGCCGCCGGGGAATTCCCACAGGCCGGCCATGGTCTTGCCCTCGGGGCGGCGTGCCAGCAGCACGCGGCCGTCGATGTCGATCAGCGCGCAGGCGGCGACCAGCAGCATCGGCTTCGTCGCCGGATCCGCATGCTCTACCGTGTAGTGGCCGAAGATGTCGTCACGCGTCGCCTCGAACTTCCAGACCGGGCGGTCGCCGCCGCGGGCGACGGAGTATGCCGTGCCCTCCCCCGCCTGCCGAAAGCCGATGCGCCGCAGCACCGCGGCCGAGGCGGGATTGTCGGTCGCGACGCTGGCGTGGATGCGGTCCAGCTCCAGGTTGGCGATGCCCCAGCGCACCATGCGGCCGGCGGCCTCGGTGGCGACGCCGTGGCCCCAGTAGCGGCGGCCAACCCAGTAGCCGAGCGTGGCGGTGCGCGGCTTGCCGTCCAGCCGCAGGCTGACCACGCCGAGCAGGTGTTCCTGCGGGCCCTCGTGGCCGGTCATGGCGAGCGAGTACGCGGTGCCCTCGTCCAGCTCGCGCACGGTGGAGGCGATCCAGTCGTCCGCCAGTTGGCGCGGGTAGGGGAACGGCACCACGGCCAGGTTCCGCGTCACCTCCCAGTCGTTGATCAGCCGGTGCATCGCCGCGGCGTCGGCTGGGGCGAGAGGCCGCAGGGTCAGGCGTTCCGTGGTCAGCGGAGCGAACGGCCCCGCCCCCGGCTCGAGCGCGGACGCCGCTGCGGACGGCTTGGGCGTGCGCCGTCGGTCCGTACGCTGGCGGCCCGGTTTCGACTCGGGGGGTGTGGCGTCGGGGCGGGGCGATCGGGGCATTGGGTTCGCAAGGTGGCGCACCGTGCCGTGGGCAGGCAAGCGGGTGTGCGTGAAGGATTTCGCATGGTGTGGCGGCGCATCACCGATGACTGGTTCGCGCCGGCCAGGACTGACTGCCCGCACGCAGAATTCCCCTGTCCTGTGAATGGCGTCACTGCATCGCTCCCGGCCGATCGCTACACGGTGGGTGCCTTTACTCATCCCGCGAGACAATATCCGAAAGCCCCGATCGCATGTTCCATTGGCTGGCACTGTCCGGCTCGATTGCCGCCGGCTGGGAGAAGAATGCGTCTGGCTACCTGGCGAGCAGCCTGGTGCTGGGGACGTTCTCCGTGCGGTCGATGCGACGGCTGCGCATGCTTGGCATCGGCAGCAACCTGGCGTTCATCGGTTACGCCGTGATGGCCGGAGCACCGCCCATCCTTGTGCTGCATTCGCTGCTGCTGCCGATCAACATCTACCGGCTTGTGCAGATGTCCCGCCCGTCTCCGGCAACCGCGTGACGGCGCCCCGCGCTACCGCTCCTGCGGCGGAATATCCCTGATCCGCGCGGAAAATGCCGCGATATCCTCCCGGCTGTGCGACAGGTGCACCCGCCGCGTACCTGCCGGGCGGGTACCAAGCGACACGCCGGGCCGCCATTCCCGCGCCGGGCGAATCGGCCGCGGCACGAAGCCGCCGCCGCAATTGGGGCAGACGTTGTGCAGCACGTTCTCCACGCAGTCGGCGCAGAAGGTGCATTCGAACGTGCAGATGCGGGCCAGCGGCGACGCGGCGGGAAGGTCCCGATCGCAGCACTCGCAGTTTGGGCGGAGTTCCAGGGCCATGTGCCGCAGCCTAGCGCCGGAGCGGCCGGACGGAAACGGTCCGGCGGCGGCCAGACTGGCGCCCGGCGCCAACTTGAAGCCTCCCGACTTGAAGCGTCGATGCAACGTGTCCCGCGCTACGGACATCGTCGAACCAGGGCCCCGCGCCGCCCGGCAACCGCCTTGTTCAACGAATCGTGCGTAACTCGCTTTCACGCAGCGCAGCGCTGCGGTAGATTGCCCTGGGGTCACGTTTGCCCTGGGGTCACGTTTGCCCTGACCGGGGCCACGGCGCCCCGACCGCAATGCACTGGATCACGAGAGGCGAAGATCGCCGCCTATGACCGCCCGCATCCTGATCGTGGACGACGTTCCGGCGAACACCCGCTTGCTCGAGGCCAAGCTGTCCGCCGAGTACTACCAGGTCGCCAGCGCCCCCAATGGCTTCGACGCCATCACCATGGCGCACGACTGGCAGCCCGATCTCATTTTGCTCGACGTCATGATGCCCGGGATGGACGGCTTCGAGTGCTGCAAGCGCCTGAAGAGCGATCCGCCGACCCTGCATATCCCTATCGTCATGGTCACCGCGCTCGGCGAACCCAGCGAGCGGCTGCGCGGCCTCGAATCCGGCGCCGACGATTTCCTGACCAAGCCGGTCGAATACGAAACGCTGATGGCGCGCGTCCGCAACTTGGTGCGGCTCAAGCGCATGCTGGACGAGTGGCGCGCCCGCGGCGACACCGCCCGCGCCCTTGGGCTGTCGGCGGACCACTTCACCATCCCCTCGGTCGCCGGCGCCCGCGCCCTGGTGATCGACGACTGGGACCTCGGCGCACAGTCCATCCAGGACGCGCTGTCCCGCGAGGGTATCATTCCCGGCCGCGCCCGCAGCCAGGCCGAGGCGATCGCGCTCTCCGCCGCCATCGCGTTCGACCTCATCGTGCTGAGCCTGGCGCTGGCGGAGGAGGACCCGCTGAAGCTCGCTTCGGCGCTGCGGGCGGCGGACGGCACGCGCGACGTGCCGATGCTGCTGATCGCCGAGCCGGAGGAGCGGGATCGGCTGCTGCGCGGCTTCGACCTCGGCGCCAACGACTGGCTGCTGCTGCCGGTGGACGAGAACGAGCTGCGCGCCCGCGCCCGCAACCAGATCCGCCGCAAGTTCTACCAGGACTGGCTGCGCGCGGACCTCGGCTCGGCGCTGGAACTGGCGCTGATCGACCCGCTGACCGGGCTGTATAACCAGCGCTACCTGATGCGGCATCTGCGCAACCTGCTGGACGGACCGCAGCCGCGCGAGCTGTCGGTGCTGATGATCGACGTGGACCATTTCAAGACGGTGAACGACGACTACGGCCACGCCGTGGGCGACCGCGCGCTGCGATTGATCGCGGACACATTGCGCGCCAATACGCGTGTGTTCGACTCCATCGCCCGCTACGGCGGGGAGGAGTTTGTCGTCGCGATGCCAGCTTCCAGTTGTGACGACGCAATCGCCGCAGCCGAAAGGTTGCGCGTTGCAGTGGAAGAACAAGTATTTGAGCCGGCGCCGGACCGGCGCTGCAGGCTCACCATCAGCATCGGCATTGCCTGTACTGACGACTCGCCGCTGACGCCGGAAAACCTGCTGCGCGCTGCCGACCTCGCGCTGTATGACGCGAAGCGGGCCGGGCGAAACCGCGTGGCCGTGGCTGCCGCGGTACGCTCTACTTGATCTTGGCTTCCTTGAACGGCACGTGCTTGCGCACGACCGGGTCGTATTTCCTCAGCTCCAGCTTGTTGGTCTGCGCCCGTGCGTTCTTCTTGGTAACGTAGAAGAAGCCGGTGTCGGCGGTCGATACGAGCTTGATCTGAACAACGTTGGTCTTTGCCATGGCTTCGGTCCTCGCGAGGGCCGCAACATGCGCATCCGCGCCGTCCGGGTCAAGGCGCTGGGCGGGATGCATTCGCCGGGAAGCAATGGCCATGGAACCGGGCATCTGCGTCCTGCCCAATCTTCGCCGGCCATGACCCGCAAGATGACTCGCCGTACGCTCCCGGGTACGCTTGTGTTCCAAGATTCGAGCGCCCGCGATCGTGCCTCCAGGCCGCCCCACACCGCGCCAAAAATGTGCCTGCCGCACGGAAATGCGAGCTTTTCTGTTTCCCTCCAACCGCCGTTGAGGCTATTGATCCTTGGCATTCCCCAGCGTCCCAAACGGTGACCGCCCCCGCAGGAGGTGTTGTTGAGATACGTTCCGCCATTCGATCTGATCAGGCGCTCTGTCGAGATTTCGACCGTCCGGGGTGAGCTCCGGGTCAACATGTCCTATGAGGACTTTATCAAGATCATCAAGATGATGATCGCTGGCGTTGAGATCAGCGAGGAATGGTACACGCGCACGTATGAGGATATTGGCAAGGCCATTCGCGACGGCGGTGTGAAATCCGCGCAGCGGCACTTCGTCGAAGACGGTTACTTCGAAGGCAGAATGCCGTTCCCTATCCGTGTCGATGAGAAATGGTATCTGCAGCAGTATCCCGAC
This sequence comes from Acetobacteraceae bacterium, assembly GCA_036489395.1. Classification (GTDB taxonomy): domain Bacteria; phylum Pseudomonadota; class Alphaproteobacteria; order Acetobacterales; family Acetobacteraceae; genus JASHVB01. Next base: position 45,358 of record DASXFW010000168.1, read on the forward strand.
GTGGCGGAAAGCGTCCGACGCGGCGTGGTCGCTTCGGCTCAGGTGCATTTCGACGAGGATGGCTATCGGGAAGGCCGTCTGCCATTTGCGATGTAGCCGTATCGCCCGCACTCAATCGCTTCGTTTGGCCCACGCAAGGGTGGCGTGAGTCTTTTCTTTCATCTTGGGTAACAGGCCCATTCGCGGGTACAAGCGGACAATGAGTCGCATCAGGTCGCAACGAGCGCCGAAGCCAATCGCTGAGCCGTCGGCCGCGGCCGACCCGGCCGCCGAGGCCCCGGTCGTGGACGCCCCAGTCGTGGAGGTCCCAGTCGTGGAGGCCCCAGCCGGGGACGCCCCAGTTGGGGACGCCCCAGTCGGGGACGCCCCAGTCGGGGAGGCTCCAGCCGGGGACGCCCCGGTCGGGGACGCCTCCTTCGCGGGCGACCTGGACGCCGACCGGCCCGCCCCCGCGGCGGCCGCGCCAGCACCGCCTCGCCGTCGGCGGCGCCGGGATACCGCCGCGCCGCCGCCGCCGCTGGTACTGATCGACATCGAGCCGTCGGGGTCGGGCGGATTTATCAACGGCCGCTTTGATCTGCAGATCCGCGGCCGCGCCGCCTCGCCTGCCGCCATCGAAGAAGTGGAGTTGGAGGTCGGCGGCGCCGTCGTCGCCCGCGCCGTCTTCGTCCAGCCACACCGTGCCTCTCCCACCGTGCTTCGCGACGGCACACCCGCGCGCCAGCGTGCCTTCCAGTTCACCCTGCCTCGCCGCCATGGCGAAGCGGCGGCGCCCTGTGCGTGCATCATCCGTGCCCGTACCGCCGAGGGCCACGTCCACGCCGAGAATTTCGAGATCACGGTCGATCCCACCGGACCGGAACAAGTGGTGGTCGCCTCCGGCCCCACCGCGACAGGCGTCAGCTATGCCGGCGTCCGCCCACCAATCGTGCTGTACGTCGAGCGCGCGGTGGTGGATAGTGAGGGTTACCTCACCGTGCACGGCTGGGCCGTCGCGCAGTCCTCCATCGTCACCATCCAGGTGTTCGCCGGGAATGAGGAGCGGCTGCCCGCGGCGCAGGTCGGTGCGCAGCGTGACGACGTGGCGACCTTCTATCCCAGTTATCCGAACGCCCGGGTGTCCGGCTTCACCATGACCGCGCCTTTGGGTGGTTCAGCCATTTCGCTGGAGGCGGTGCGGGTCGAGGCGATCAGCCTGAATGGCTTCGCCAGCGAGACCCTTGTCCCGGTGGAGCGGATCGCCGGCCGGCCGGCCGTGCGCCCCGCAGCGCCGCGTCCCGCCGCACCGGCAGCCGCGCCGTTCCCCGAGACCCCGATTGCTCCGGCCTTCGCGCCTCTGCGGCAGGAGCCGGTCTATCGTCTCAAGGCCGACTTCCACGTCGCGTTGGATGCGCCGCCGCTCGCCCCGCCACCCCCACCGCCCGCCGCCGCCGCACCGGAACCCCCGGCGGCACCGGTACCGGAGCCGGAACCGCCGGCCGAGGAACCGCACGATCCGCGTCGGGACATCCACTTCTTCTGCGACCGCGCCGCCATCTCGCCGGAGGGCACGCTCTCGGTCCTCGGCTGGGCGGTGTGCGCCGCCGGGGTCGCCAGCGTCGCCGTCCAGCTCGACGGTGTCCGCGTCGGCGAGGCCGAACTCGGCACCCTCCGCACCGATGTCGGCGACCGCTTCAGCGAAATCCCCGATGCACGCCTCGCGGGATTCCGCTTATCGCGCCGCATCGTCAACCTGGCCGAGGGCGAGCACAGCGTGCGCGTCACTGTCACCAACACGGCAGGCGACACGGCTGAAGAAAGCAAGCTGGTGGTGGCGGCGATCCCGATCGCGCCGTCCCCTGCCCCGGCCCCCCCGCCCACGCCTGCCCCCGACCGTTCGGAATTCCGCTTCGAGCTGGACAGTCCGCAAGTGGTGGATGGCGTCGTGCATGAGCCGATCACCGGCCGGCTGACCATCGAGGGTTGGGTGCTGGCACGCTCCACCGTCGTCGGCATCGATGTTTACCTCAACGACCAACGGCTCGGTGAGGCGCATTATGGCCTGGCCCGCCAGGACGTAGGCGTCGCATTTCCCGACTGGGACAATTCGCTGCGCAGCGGCTACGCGTTCCACTGCCCGCCGCGCAGCCTGCGCGACGGTATCCATGAGGTCCGCCTGATCGTGCGGGCGAAGAACGGCCAGGAATTCATCCACCGCTTCGGCATCGAGGTGAGGAAGGCGGAGGATGACGACGAGGTCACCACCATCCGCCGCAAGATCAGCCGCGTCGAAGCCAATGTGCTGGCAGACGTGCTGGACGGCATGGGGCACCATCCGGCATTCCATGTACTGCTGCGGCCCGCGGCGGAATTCGTGCCGGAGCAGGCGCGCGGCACGCTGAATTCCCTGGCTTCGCAGGTCTATCCGAACTGGCGGCTGACCGCGCTGGCCGGTTCGGTGGAAGACGCTGCAACGCTGCGGAAGCTGGCGGCGGCGGTCGGCCTCGCCGATCGCACCGTCGTGGTCGGACCCGACGATCCGGTGTTCGACCAGCCGCTGGGGAGCGGGGACGCGGCGGACTTCCATGGCGTTCTGTGCCCGGGCGATGAGATCTCCGCCGACGCGCTGGCAGAAATGGCCCTGGCCAGCGCGCGTTACCGCTCGGCCGAGTTGCTCTATGCCGACGAAGCCCGCATCAGCCCCGCCAGCAAAGAGAAGGAGGCATTCTTCAAGCCCGACTTTTCTCGGGACCTGCTGCTCTCCACCAACTACATCGGCCGGCCCTGGTTCGCCGCCGATGCACTGCTGTCGCGTCTCGCGGTCACGCCGCGTGCGCTACTGGCGGGGGGCGAATACGATCTGCTGCTGCGCTGTGCAGAGGCAGCGGCGTCGGTGCGCCATATTTCGAAGCTCCTGGCGCAGCGCGGACCGGAGCCACTGGATTCGGATGAAGCAGAACAGGCGGCGCTGGAACGTGCGGCGGCACGCCGCAACGAAGCGGCCCAGGTGCTGCCTGGCTGTGTGCCCGGCACCTGGCGGCTGAAACGCACCGCACCGGCCAAGGGTAAGGTCGCGATCATCATCCCGACCTGCGCCGCGCACGGTCACATTGAGAACTGCATCAGGACGCTGCGTGCGCAGACCGCCTACAGGAATTACGAAATCGTCTGCATCGACAACATCCCCGCGAAGCAGGTCGCGTGGAAAGTATGGCTGCAGCAGAACGCCGACACCGTCGTCGAGATCGCCGAAGCCTTCAACTGGTCGCGTTTCAACAACGTCGCTGCTGCCGCCACTGACAGCGAATACCTGTTGTTCCTTAATGACGATATCGAAATAGAGCAGCGGGATTGGCTCGATGGATTGCTGGAGCATGCGCAACGGCCGGAGGTGGGGATCGTCGGCCCGCAACTGCTGTATCCGTCGCGCAAGGTGCAGCACGCCGGCATGTTCCTGGGCGCCGGCATCGGCCGCCACGCGTTCCGCTTCGCCCCGTTCGACGATCCCGGCTATTTCGGCCTGGCGCTCACCCAGCGCAACGTCATGGCCGTCACCGGCGCCTGCATGCTGATGCGGCGGGAGTTCTTCGATGGGCTCGGCGGTTTCGACGAAGCGCATTCGGTGATCAACAACGACCTCGATTTCTGCCTGCGTGCGTACCGCGCCGGCAAGCAGACCGTCTATACCCCGCATGTCAGCCTGATCCACCACGAGCTCGCCAGCCGCGAGAGCATGCCGGACGTGTTCGACACCGGGCATTTCGAATCGCGCTGGAAGACCTTGTTCGCCGCCGGCGATCCGTATTTCAGCCCACGCCTGTCGCGCTATTCCGACGACTACCGGCCCGACGACGAGCCGCTGCAGACCGTGTTCTCCGGCCATCCATTGTTTCGGCCCGCGGACATCCAGCGCATCCTGGTGGTGAAGCTCGACCACATCGGCGACTTCGTCACCGGCCTGCTGCCGATCCGCCGCTTGAAGTCGATGTTCCCGCATGCCTCGATCACCGTGCTGGCGGGACGCCACGTTCGCGCCTTCGCCGACATGGAACCGGCGATCGATGAACTGATCGAGTTCGAGTTCTTCCACGCCCGTTCGCAGCTCGGCGAAAGGGAGCTGACGCAGGATGATTACCTGGCATTGCAGGCGACGCTTGCCCCGTACCGGTTCGATCTGGCGATCGACCTGCGCAAGCATCTCTCGACGCGCGACGTGCTGAAATACACCGGCGCGCGTTTCCTTGCCGGTTTTGACTACATGGGCCAGTTCCCCTTCCTCGACATCGCGCTGGAATGGGAAGGCGACAAGACGCTGCAGCGAAAACGCAACCATATCGTCGATGACCTCCTGGCACTGGTCGAAGCGATCGGTACCGCGTGCGAGACCGACCGCAGCCTGCTTCCGGTCGAATACCCAAAACCGGAGCCCGAGACACTGCCCGAAACGGTACGGCACTTGTTCGACAAGCCGGTGGTCGCCGTGCATCCCGGTGCCGGCAACATCACCAAGCAATGGCCCGTGGCCTATTTCAGCGCATTGGTCGATCTGCTGACAGAACAAGATGGCGTGAACGTACTGCTCATTGGTGGTCCGGACGAAGTCGAACTCGCCGACCAGTTGCTGGGATCGCTGCTGCGCCGCGACCCCGTCGGCTCCGTTGCCGGCCTGACGCCGCTCAGCGACCTGCCGCGGCTGCTGTCGGCGTGTGCGCTGTATATCGGCAATGACAGCGGACCGAAGCACATCGCTGCGGCGATGGGCGTCCCAACCATTGGCATCCACTCCGGCGTGGTGGACGCGATGGAGTGGGGGCCGGTCGGCCGTCGTGCCGTCGCGTTACGGCGGAGCATGACGTGCAGCCCGTGTTATCTCGCCAAAGCTGAGGACTGCCCGCGCGCGCTGGCGTGCCTGCGATATCTCGATCCCGCTTTGGTGCACCAGACGGCGCAGACATTGCTGGGTCGGCCGGCGAATGAAGCGGTGACGCCGATCGAGACGCCTGTCGTTGCCGAGACTGTGCAGGAGCCTGCACTGGTCGAGGCGGTCGAAGTCGATACAGCAGCAATGGATGCGGCTGCGGATTCAGCAATAGAACCGGTCGCGGCGATAGAAGCGGCAGCACCAGAGACGATAGAAGCCGCCCAATCAACTGAGTCGTATGACGCACCAGATTCGGCCGAGATGGAACAAGCGGCGCAACCATCTGCTGCAGTCGATGACTTGCCGCCTGCCGCCGTCGCCGAAACCGCCGATGCGTCGGCGCTCGCCGAGGAGGCCGTGTCGCCGCCAGCCGCCATTCCCGCCGAGGCGCAGCCGACGCTGCCAGAAGCGAATCCTCCGCAACAGGTTGCGAGGGCACAAGGCGAGCCGTCAGGGCACGGCGCCTCGGAGCAAGCGATAAGCTCTGCTCCGAGGGCACTCCCCGAGGACCGCGCTGCCGTCCCGCAACATCACGGCAAGGCCAGAACACGAGGCAAACGCCGCTCGGTCGCGGCGTGACCGGCATGGACGATTCGGCGCTGCTGGCACTCGCCGCCGGCCTGGCGTTACAGGCCGGAGAAGCAATCCTGCGCGTCCGCGCCCGGGGTTTCGAGGTGGTACAGAAAGCGGATCGCTCGCCGGTGACGGCGGCGGATCATGCCGCGGAAGCGATCATCGTTGCCGGGCTGCGCGCCGCAACACCGGACATCCCGGTGATTGCCGAAGAAGAAGTCGCCGCCGGCCTGATCACCGAACCCGCGCCGCAGTTCTGGCTGGTCGATCCACTCGACGGCACGCGGGAGTTCACCTCCGGTCATGACGAGTTCGCAGTCAACGTCGGCTTGGTGCGGAACGGCCGCCCGGTGCTGGGCGTGGTGGGGGTGCCTGCGGCCAACGAGATGTTCCTTGGCATCGTCGGGCGGGGTGCGTGGAAGCGGTCGGCGGCGGGCGAGATCGCGATCGCCGCGCGAGTGCCGCCGCCCGAGGGGCTGACCGTCGTCGCCAGCCGCCTGCACGGGGACTCGGCGCGGCTGGAGGCGTTCCTGCACGGCCGCACCGTGGCGCGGACGCTGAACTACGGTTCCAGCCTGAAATTCTGCCGGCTGGCGGAGGGCGTCGCCGATTTGTACCCGCGCTTCGGGCGGACGATGGAATGGGATACCGGAGCGCCGCAGGCGGTGCTGGAGGCGGCTGGCGGATCCGTCTGCACGCTGGATGGTGCGCCGCTGCGCTACGGCAAGCCAGGGTGGGAGAATCCGCATTTCGTGTGCGCCGGCATGGCCGGGGCGTAGGGTTTCGCCGACGCTCGCACCGTTCTCGCGTTATCGTGCAACGCGGTGTCCGGGTTGCGGCGACGGCTTTCGACACGGAGTTCCACCAAGGACGGCACAGAGTTACGCAAAGGATCTTTGTGAAACTCTGTGACGTCGTTGGTGGAAATCTGCGTTGAGATCCGAACCCGCACCCCAGGGAAAGCAGCGCGCGCCGGCCACTTGCCCCTCCCCTCCCCCAATCGGCCCAACCGCGGTACAACCGCTGAATGCCCGAACGTCGCATCACCATCGCCCCCAGCCTTCTCTCTGCCGACTTCGCCCGCCTGCGCGAGGAGGTCGCCGCCGTTGAAGCCGCCGGTGCCGACTGGCTGCACTTCGACGTGATGGATGGTCATTTCGTTCCCAATATCAGCTTCGGCCCAGTGGTCCTGAAAGCCATCCGAGCCCACACGAAACTTCCGCTCGACGTGCACCTGATGATCTCCCCGGTCGATCCGTACATCTCCGCCTTCGCCGAGGCCGGCGCCGACCATGCCCTGGTGCATCCGGAGGCCGGTCCGCATCTGCATCGGTCGCTCCAGCACATCCGCGCGCACGGCATGAAGGCCGGCGTCGTGCTGAACCCCGCGACTCCGATCGACGTGGTTGCATGGGTGCTCGATCTGGTTGACATCATTCTTGTCATGTCGGTGAACCCCGGATTCGGTGGACAGCAATTCCTGCCGTCGCAACTGCCGAAGATCGCGGCGCTGCGGGGGCTGATCGACGCCGCGGACCATCCGATCGCGCTGGCGGTCGATGGCGGCGTCGCGCCCGCCACCGCGCCGCTGGCGATCGCCGCCGGCGCCGACACGCTGATCGCCGGCACGGCCGTGTTCTCCGCCCCGGACTACGCGGCCGCCATTGCCGCCCTGCGCGGTGGACAATCGGCGGGATGAGCGCAGCCGATCCTCGCCGTTGGCTGCGTGACGCCCGTCGCGTGATGGCACGGCTGCCGAGCCTGCGGATGGGTCGGGTGCCAGACGCCCCCGCCCTACCGGTGCGCGATCCGTGGCCGGGCGATCCAGTGCGCGGCGCCCGGCTCCTGAAGGGCGAACTGGAATTCGGCGGCGCGATGCGCGCGCTGCGGCCCGGCGGCTGGGGCACCGCGTCCGGCTCGGCCGTGCTGCGCGCCGCGGCCCATAATTTCACCTGGCTGCGCGACCTGCGCGCTCTGGGCACCGATGCCGCACGGCTGCGGGCTCGCGCGCTGGTCTCGGAATGGATCAACGCGCCGCCGTCCGATCCGATCGCGCACCGTCCGGACGTGGTCGGCGCGCGCGTCGCGGCCTGGCTCGGCCACTATGATTTCTTCGCCGCCACCGCGGACGACGTATTCCGCCAGCGACTGATGGCGCGACTGGTGTCCGACGCGCGCGGTCTGGCGGCGACGCTGCCGGCCGAGGAACTGGACGCGCGCGGGCTGACCGCGCTGAAGGGGCTGATCGCTGCCGCCGTTGCGTTGCCAGAACATGCGGGTTTCCTGAATCGGGCATTGCGTTTTCTGCCGCAGGAGGTGACGCGGCAGGTGCTGCCGGACGGCTGCCATGTCGAGCGCAGCCCGGCGGCGCAGCTCGGGGCGTTGCAGGACCTGACCGAGATCCGCGCCCTGTTGCAGGCGGGACAGACGCAGCCGCCGCCGACACTTACCGCCGCGATCGAGCGCATGGCCCCTGCCCTGCGCGTGATGCGCCACGGCGACGGCGGCCTCGCCTTGTTCAATGGCAGCAAGGAAGAACTGCCGGCGCTGATCGACCTTGTGCTGACCCAGGCGGGGCGCGGCGGGCGCGGCCCTTCATCGCTGCTCGACGGCGGCTTCCAGCGATTGCAGGCCGGACGCAGCGTGCTGCTGGTGGATTGCGGCGCGCCGCCGCCGCCGGGCGTCGATCGTTACGCACACGCCGGCACGCTGTCCATGGAGCTGTCGATCGGCCGCGACCGGCTGATCGTGAACTGCGGCGCCTTCCCGGCCGGGCCGGCGGAATGGCGCGATGCGTCGCGCGCGACCGCCGCGCACTCCACGCTGGTGATCGCCGATGTGTCCAGCAGCGAATTGAAACCGGACGGGCTTGGGCGCCGGCCGTCGGAAGTGGAAATGCAGCGGCAGGAGGCGAACGGCGCGCACTGGCTGGAGGCCAGCCACGACGGCTGGAAGAAGGTGTTCGGCGCCGTGCACCGCCGGCGGCTGTACATGGCGGAAAGTGGCGACGACATCCGCGGCGAGGACGCGGTGGAGGCGCCGACGCCGCAGCCCTACACCGTGCGCTTCCACCTGCATCCGGATGTGAATGCCAACGTGCAGCAGGACGGCGAAGCGGTGCTGCTGCGCCTGAAGAACGGCGGCGGCTGGCGACTGCGCGCCGACGGCGCGCGCATCGCGCTGGAGGACAGCGTGTATCTCGGCGGGCCCGAACCGCGACGCGCGGAGCAAGTGGTGCTGACGGGCTTCGAGGACGGCCCACAGCAGGTGAAATGGGCGATCAGCAAGGTGGGGTGAGAGTTGTCGGTAATCAGCGGTCAGTGGTCCGGTTCGCGCCGCTGACCACTGGCCGCTGACCACTGGCCGCTGATCACTGGCTACCGGATGAAGATCCTCGAAGTCACCAACGTCGATTTCTCGCTGCGGCATTTCCTGCTGCCGTTGATGCGCGCATTGCGCGCGCGCGGACACGAAGTAGTAGGCGCGTGTGCCGACGGCGATCTGCTCGACACCGTGCGCGCCGAGGGATTTCGCGTTGTCGGGATACCGTTCGCACGGCGAATCTCGCCGCTGGCGCATCTGCGCGCCTATCGCGCGTTGGCGGCGCTGCTGCGCCAGGAACACTTCGATCTGGTGCACGCGCACATGCCGATTAGCGGCTTTCTTGCCCGGCTTGCTGCACACCGCGCCAACGTGCCGTGCATCGCCTACACCTCTCACGGATTTCTGTTCAATGAGGAAGGATCATGGCTGCGGCGCGGCGTTGCTTTGGTGATGGAACATATCGCCGGCCGATTCACCGACGTGTTCCTGACAGTGTCTGCGGAGGAGGCGGACGACGCGCGCCGGCTGCGCATCCACCCGCATCCGATTGCAGTGAGCAATGGCCGCGACCCTGCATTGTTTCATCCAGACGCTGCGGCGCGGCAGCGCATCCGTGCAGAGCAGGGGACGCCGGCAGATCGTGTGGTGGTGGTCGCGGTGTCGCGGCTTGTGCGCTTGAAGGGCTATGCCGAGCTGGCCGCAGCCATGCGCGATGTGCCCGAGGCGGAGCTATGGGTGGTCGGCGAGCGCCTCGGCTCAGACCGCGGTGACGACATGGTGGCGCTGTTGCGCGCCGCGGGGCTTGGCGAGCGGTTGCGCTTGTTGGGATACCGGCACGATGTGCCGGCGGTGCTGGCGGCGGCCGATATCTTCGTGCTGCCCAGCCACTTCGAAGGCCTGCCTATGTCGATCATCGAGGCGATGCTGACCGGGCTGCCGGTCGTTGCCAGCAACATCAAGGGGTCGCGTGAGCAGGTGGCCGCGGAAGTGACAGGATTGCTGGTGACACCGCGCGAGATCATGCCGCTGGCCGCTGCACTGCGGCGGCTGGTCGGAGACGCTGCGTTGCGTGCCACCATGGGCTGCGCAGGACGCAAGCGGGCACTGGAGCTTTACGACGAGGCAAAGGTGGTGGCACGGACGGTGGACGTGCTGGTGCAGGCGTCGGTTAGTTGATTACGGCGCTGCCGCGGCCACTTTACCATCCGCCACATCGTCTGCAGCCGCGCTCGCATCCCGTTGCCGTGGGTCGCCATAGCCCGCACCGCCGGCAGTTTCCACGACCACCCGATCGCCTCGCATCAGCCGGGTGACGACCTTCGACGGAATTTCCTCGACCGTCCCATCGGCGCGGATAATCCTGGAACGTGCCCGGGCACCGTCGCCGCCGCCGAACACGCCGCGGGCGGCGGAGAAGTGCCGCTCACCTCGATGCGTGAACGTTACGTTGTCGCTCAGCACTTCGTATTCGCGGATCGTTCCGAGACCGCCGCGATACCGCCCGGCACCGCCGGAGCTGTCGCGCAGCGCCACACGGTGAAGCCGGATCGGCGTTTCCATTTCCAGGGCTTCCGCTGGCAGATTCATGCAGTTGGTGGCGTCGGTTTCGATGACGTCCACGCCGTCGTGCGTAGCGGATGCGCCGCTGCCGCTGGCGATCAGGTCGCCGATGACGAAACTCCCACCTGCCGGATGCCGTCCGCCGAATGCTACCAGCAGCATTTCGCCAGCGGATGGCGCCGGAACCTTGTGCGGCAGCACGTCCGCCAAAGCCGAAATGATCGATCCCGTGATGCGCTTGATCGTCGATGTGCGTGCATTCACCGGCGCGGGCTCTTCGGGGTTGACCAGGCTACCCTTCGGCAGGTGCAGCGAGATCGGCCGGAAACATCCCGCGTTGGTCGGAATCGCAGGGTCGGTCAGTGCGCGGATTGCGAAGCACGCCGCGGCGAGCGAACCCGACGGCACACAGTTCAGCGGCCCGCGCACCTGCGGCGATGTACCGGTGAAGTCGATTTGGATGGAGCCGTCACGCACGGTCACGGCGACCTCGATGCGGATAGGCCTGTCGAGCTCGATACCGTCGTTGTCGAGGTAATCGACGTAGCGATAGGTGCCGGTGGGGATGCGGGCCAGCGCCTGCCGCGTCATCGTTTCCGATCGCAGCAGCAGTTCCTCGAAGATCGCGGTCAGCGCGTTGTGGCCGTTGCGGTCGGCGAGTTCGGCGATGCGGCGCGCGCCGATACGGCAGGCGGCGAGCTGCGCGTTGATGTCGCCCATCACGGTATCGGGGATGCGCACGTTCTGCCGAATGATGGCCACGAGCGTCTCGTTCATTATGCCGGCGTCGCGCAGTTTCAGCGGAGGCAGGCGCAGGCCCTCCTGGTAAATCTCCGTCGCGTGCGTCGGCACCGAGCCAGCCGACATGCCGCCCATGTCCTGGTGGTGCGTCATCGCCGCACTGAACGCGATGAGCCGGCCGTTGTGGATGATCGGCTGCACCACGGCGATATCCGGAAGATGCGTGCCGCCGGTGTACGGATCGTTCAGCAGAAACGTGTCGTCCGGGTGCATGCGTTCCGGCGGGAAGGTTTCGATGATCTTGCGCAGCACCGGAATCAGCGTCGCGAGATGGATCGGGATGGCGCATGCCTGCGCCAGGGTCTGGCCGTCAGCGGTGAACAAGCCGGCGGACGCATCCAGGCCTTCCTTCACGATCGGTGAGAAGGAGCTGCGGAGCAGCGTGGATTGCATCTCATTGGCGATGCCTTCCAGCTTGTGGCGTGTCACTTCGACGGTGATCGGATCGAGACCGTGCATGCTGTGTTCATGACTCCAGGGGCGAACGCGTCGCTTGCATGCTGGGGCGCACGGCCATGCGGTCCAACCAGGCGGCAAGCGGCGGGCAGGCATTCAGCAACGCTGCGCCGTCGGGAGCCATACGGAAATAAGTCAACATCGGTGCGGCATGCAGGTCGGCAAGGGTTAACGCATTGCCGGCCAGCCACGGACCGCCGCCGCTGATTTCTGCAAGCGCATGCAGGCAAGTGGCGGCTCGCGGAAGCGCCGCGGCGATGCGGGCTTCATCCGGGGCCTGGCCACGCGACGGTGCGCGCACTTGTTCCACAAAGATGGTCCGGACCAGAGTGGGATAGGCATAGCTGTCCAGAACGGAGATCGCCTGGGTCATGCGCGCGCGGGCGCGGGGTTCGTTTGGCTGCAGCGGCGGACCGGGGAAGGCCTCATCGACGTAACGTTCGATCGCACCCGCTTCGTAAAGGTGGAAACCTTCATGTTCGAAGGCCGGGATACGGCCGAAAGGATGGCGCGCGAGATAGGCTTCGGGCGGACCTGTCGGAGCGAATACGTCCACTTCCACCTGCTCGTAAGGAACCGCCTTTTCGTGCAGTGCGAGACGGACGGCACGGACGTACACGCTATAGGTGGCGCCGTACAGAACAGGGCGGGCGGTCACTGTGCCTTCTCCAAAAGCAACGCGCCTGTCTCTGCCAGCCTCGCATTCCACCCTGATTCCACCAGCGTAGTCGTATCGGCTTGCTCGATGATCGCCGGCCCCGGCACTACCGTGCCCGCGGCGAGCGCGTCGCGATGCCAGATGACGGCGGGAACGGGTGATGCGTGGTCGCGAACGCGTACAGGGCGGCTGGTGGGTGAGCCGGACATCTTGTTCCGCACGGTGGCCATCGCGACCGTGCCCGGCGCAGAGCGGTGCACGGTACGCAGGTTGACGATCTTCGCCGGCACGCGCGTGCTATGACCGTAAATGCGCTCATGCGCCGTGAGGAACAATTCGTAAATGGATGCAGGATCCTGCGAGGTGAGCGGGACTTCGAGATGATACGACTGCCCAATGTAACAGACATCAGCGAAGTGACGGATCTGCGGCTCGCTCACGCCCTCCTGCCGCATCAGTTCGGCGCAACTCGCGTCGAGGTCGCGCAACGCCGGCATGAGCTCGTCGCCGCGCAGATCGGCCAGCTCGCGGCTAAACGCGGTGGCGATCTCATGTTCTACCGGCGCCCCTAACAACCCGGCCGCCGACAGCACGCCGGGGTGTACTGGCACGACGATCGTGCGAATACCGAGTTCCTCAGCCAATGCACATCCATGCATCGGACCTCCGCCGCCGAGCGGCAGCAGCGCATAGCCGCGCGGATCGATGCCCCGTCCGACGGATACCAGGCGGATCGCTTCCGCCATCTGCGCATTCAGCACACGATGAATGCCGAGTGCCGCATCCTCCACCGTCATGTTCAATGGCTTGGCGATGACATGTTCGATCGCGGCGTGTGCCAGTAACGGCTGCAACGTCAGCGTTCCGCCGGCGAACTGCAAAGGATCGATGTAACCCAGCACGACGGAGGCATCGGTCACCGTGGGTTGCTCGCCGCCCCGACCGTAACACGCAGGACCTGGCTCGGACCCGGCGGAATGCGGACCGACACGCAGACTGCCGGCACCGTCGAGCCAGGCAATACTGCCGCCGCCGGCACCGATGGCGGTGACATCGACCATCGGCACGCGCACGGCATAGCCATCGATCACGCCCTCGCTGCGGATCAGCGGCGTGCCATTGGTCACCAGGGCAATATCGCAGGACGTACCGCCGATATCGACGGTGATCAGATCGCCGAAACCTGCCGCGCGGCCGGCCTCCACGCCACCGACAACACCGGCCGCCGGTCCTGACAGAAACAAACGGATCGGACGCCGCCGGGCGATCGCGGACGACGCGAGCCCGCCACGCGACTGCATCACCTGCAACGGCACCCCGATCCCCGCGGCGGCGAGGCCGCGCTCCATGTTAGCGAGATAATCGGCAACCACCGGTTTGATATAGGCATCGAATGCCGTGGCGCAGGTTCGTTCATATTCGCGGAACGCCGGATCGACGTCGGATGACAATGATACGCGGAGGGCCGGGTATTGGTCTGTCGCGATGTCGCGGATACGACGCTCATGCGTCGGATCCAGGAACGAGAACAGTAGAGAAATGGCGACGGCCTGAACATCTGCCGCGACAAGCTCGGCAAGTGCACGCTGCACGCTGTCCTCGTCGAGTGGCGTGAGTACGTTGCCCTGCGCGTCCAGGCGCTCGCGCACTTCCTTACGACGGCGGCGCGGCGCGAGAAACACCGGCGTCTCCGGCTGCAGAACCAGATCGTACATCTGGTGGCGCATCTGCCGGCCGATCTCCAGCACGTCGCGAAAGCCTTCGGTCGTGATCAGGCCAATCCGCGCGCCCTTACGCTCGATTACCGCGTTGGTGGCGGCGGTAGTTCCATGCACGAAACGGCCGATCTCATCCGCAGGCACGCCCCATTCGTCGCGTGCCATGTCCAGCGCCGCGAGCACCGCGCGGCTGGGATCGCCGCGCGTTGTCGGCAGTTTAGCAATCCGCAGCGAACCGTTATCGCCTCGGCACACCACGTCGGTGAACGTGCCACCGATGTCAATGCCGATTTCGTAGTGCATCAAACCGCGCTCCGCATTGCAGCGAGTTCGCCCACGGTGACTGGCCTGGTCGGGAATCTTGTGCGATACGGCTCGATCTCCTGCACCGGCACGTTGCGCGCCGTGGCCAGCACTTCGGCTGCCGTGGTGCCGCACATTCGGCCCTGGCAGGGGCCCATCCCGCAGCGGGTGAACGCCTTCAATTGATTGCAGCCGAGGCAGCCGAGTTGCGCAGCCTTGCGTATCTGTGCCGCCGTGACCTCCTCACAGCGGCAGACGATCGTTGTGTCGTGGGGTTGCGATGAACGGGGCGCATACAACGCATCGATGAAGGGCCGAATCGCACGATGCCGCGCGTGCTGCGTCCGCAACGGTGTGGCGAGGGCATCGCGGGTTGCCGCGGCGATGCGGCCAAGCCTGTACGCGATGCCAAGGGCGGCGGTACGGCCAGACACCGCGGCAGCCGCGGCACCCGCTACACCAGCACCGTCACCGGTGATGAGAATGCGCGGCACGCTCGTAAGGCCCCAGGCATCGGTTACCGGCTTCCAGCAGCGCTGCGCGCCGTCCCATTCATGTGCGCAGCCGAGCGCTCGGGTGATTTGCACCGATGGGATGACGCCGTCATGCAGCAGCAGCAGGCTGGCAGGTTCGTCACGTTCCCGAGCGGCCGCACGAAATCGGATGCGCTGCAAGTGGTTCTCACCGATGGCACGCAGGTTCGTAGCACTGACCCAGGGCACACCGGCGCGGCTGATCTCCCGTCGCCACGCCAGGCCTTTGGCCAACTCTCCGGCGGCATTCAGCGCTCGCGGCAAATGTCGAAGCGCACGCAACGGCGCTGCTCCGTCCGACAGATCCAACACGCCGGCGATGCGCCCGCCGGCCCGCAGCGCCTGCACCGTATAGAGCAACAAGAGCGGGCCTTGGCCAGCAATCCAGGTCGCGTCGATTGGTACGAGGCCGCTGGTCTTCAACGCAATCTGCGCTGCCCCGACCGTCATCACGCCTGGCAACGTCCAGCCGGGAATCGGCATGGGTCGTTCAGTCGTTCCCGTTGCTAACAGCACATATTGTGCGCGAGCCGATCGAGCCGTTGCGTTCTCGATCCAGAACGCCGTGCCATTAGCCTCGATCGCCCAGACGGCGGAGCGCCAATGCAGTTCGGCGCCACAGGCACGGAACGCGCGGATCGTATCCAGCGCTTCGGCGTCATCGTCGTCCTTCGCACCACGCGCCTCCAGCGCCTGCCAGATTCGGCCGCCCGGCGCTGAATTTTCGTCGATCACGACAACAGAGACGCCATGCCGGCGCGCCTCAACTGCCGCCGACATGCCGGCGGGACCGGCGCCAACGATGATCAGGTCGCAGTCCATGCCGGCATTGCCAATTCGCGCGCGCCCTTCTGACGTTCGATGCGCATACCGTTGCGGACCGGCGTCAGGCAGGTCTGCACCGCCGGTTTGCCGTCAACGATGGCAACACAGTCGAAGCACGCGCCCATCATGCAAAACGGCCCGCGCGGCGATCCCGACGGCGCCGTGACGCGAGTGACGGCGATTTTATTGGCCAGCAGCGCGGCGGCAACAGAGTCGCCGTTCCGCGCGGTAAGCGCGTGGCCTTCAAAATAAATGGTCAGGCTGCCAGATGCAGAGCGTCCCAACATCGTGTTACTTCGTCAATTTTCGTTCGACGATGCGGCCGAACAGAGCCACGCCGTAGGGGATGGCGGCGTCATTGAAATTATAGGCGGGGTTGTGCACTGCGGCACTGTCTTCGCCGTTGCCCAGATTAATGTAGGCTCCCGGGACTTTCTCCAGCATGAAGCTGAAGTCTTCCGACGCGTTGGCCGGCGGCTTGTCGCGCTGGACATTCTCCTCGCCCACAAGTTCTGCCGCCGCGTCGGCGAAGCTGCGCGCATGGCCCGGATCGTTGACCAGGGGCGCGAAAATGAGGCGGAAATCGACATTTGCTTCGGCGCCGAAGCCGGCCGCGATGCTAACGGCGAGCCGTTTCATGTTGGTTTCCACCAGGTGCATCGTTTCACGCTTCAGAGTGCGTACGGTGCCGGACATCGTCGCGGTTTGCGGGATCACGTTATAGGCCTCGCCGGCGAGGATACGTGTGACGCTGACCACTGCCATGTCCTGCGGCGGGACGTTGCGTGATACAATCGATTGCAGTGCCGCGCCGATATGACAGGCGACGAGCGCCGGATCGATGCTTTCCTCCGGCCGTGCCCCGTGCGCACCCTTGCCGACGATTGTGATGTCGAAGAACGCGCCGCCCGCCATCCCAACCCCCGGGCTGATCGCGTATTTGCCTAGCGTCATGCCGGGACGATTGTGCATGCCGAAGATTGCGTCACAAGGGAAGCGTTCGAACAGCCGATCGTTCAGCATGGCGAGCGCGCCGCCGATGCCTTCTTCGCCAGGCTGGAAAATAAAGTTGACGGTGCCTTGGAAATTACGCGTGTCCGACAGGTACTTTGCTGCACCTAACAGCATGGTGGTATGGCCATCGTGGCCGCAGGCATGCATCCGCCCAGGATTCCGGCTGCTGTAAGGCAGATTCGTCTGCTCTTCGATCGGCAGCGCGTCCATGTCGGCGCGCAGACCGATGGCAGGGCCGTCGCCATTGCGCAGCACACCGACAACCCCGGTCTTGCCGACGCCGCGATGCACCTCGATTCCCCATTTTTCCAGAGTTCGTGCAACAAGATCAGCGGTACGATGCTCCTCCAATCCCAACTCAGGATTGGCGTGGATATCCCTGCGGATATCGGTCAGTTCGGCATGATAGGCGCGGGCTCTGTCGAGAATTGGATCGGCCACGGGTCAGCTCCGGTGTGGTTGCGGCATGGTCAATGAAGATCGAGACGGCTACGGAAGGCTTCGTCGCGCAGGCTGAATTCCTTACCGGCAAGATCGTCGGCGGCCGAGGTGCAAAGATACACGATCGCGGACGCCGGATGCGCGACGGGTGTCAGGTTCTCACGCGGGATCTGGCTGACAGGATTGATGCCGGACGCGCGGATGACGACCTGCATGTCGGTATCCGTCGTTCCGGGCTGGAATCCGAACACGCGTATGCCCTGCGCCGCATGTTCCTGGGCAATGCCGCGGGTCAACATGGCCAGCCCCGCCTTGCCGGAACAATAGCTGGTCCAGCCTTCCAGCGGATTGTGCGCTGCACCGGAGGAGACGTTGACGATCGTTCCGCAACCCGCCGCGATCATCGGGGGGAGTACGGCACGAACGGCGTAATAGGCACCGATGAGATTGATCTCGATACTGCGCGCCCAGGCGGCCGGATCGGATTCGGCGATCCTTGCGATCGGCTCGATCACCCCGGCGTTGTTTATTAACGCGTCAATCTTACCGAAGTGCTGCAGCGTTGCTTCGACAAGCTGCTGCACGGCCGGCCAGCTCGACACGTCGCAAGGTAGGGACATGGCCGAGCCTCCAGCTTGCGTGATCGACTGCGCGACGCCTTCGGTCTGAGACGCGGTGCGGGCGGTCAGGACAAGCAACGCGCCGGCCCTGGCCAGCGCCTCCGCTGCCGCGGCGCCGATGCCGCGGCCGGCCCCGGTGACGATCACGATCTTGCCCGCAAGGCTTTGCATGCACGGTCCCCTTCCCGTTTGCGCAAGCTTTACGGGAGGCTCGGCACGGCTGCAAATCCGTGACCGCGACCCCGGCGCGGGTACTGGAACAGAGGCCAACGAGACAAACTCGGCAATCGTACAGCCGGGGACGACCCTGGGGTGTGGCAAATGCGGTGTGCGGCGAACAACGCGGCACCGGAAGTACGTGCTGCAGGGGATACGCAGTCTGGAAATCACGCTGGCTCTGTCTCGGGTTCAGGCCCGGCATACGCGGCCCGTGGGCGGATCAGGCGCCCATCCTGGCGTTGCTCCAACGCGTGGGCAATCCAGCCAGCAGCGCGGCCGACAGCGAACAGGGCAAATGCAGCGCCAACGGGAAGCTGCAATGAATCCTCCAGCATCACCAACGCCGCGTCGATGTTGGGACGCCTGCCCGTCTGTTCTTCGACCGTATCAACCAGGCGACACCAGGTGCGTCCCGGCGGCCACGCCGCGAACAAGGCGGCCGCGCGCGGATCGCCGTGAGGATAGAGACGCTGACCGAAGCCGGGAATGTCCTCCCCGCGCGCCAGGCGTGCAGCGATCATCGTGGCGGGATCACGACGTAGCCCCGGCTCCGCCAGCATCGCGCGCAGACGATCGGTCACGCCACCGTGCAGGGGACCGCTGAGAGTTGCCAGTCCGGCGAGCACGCAGGCCGGCAAGGAGGCACCGGTAGAGGCGGCCACCCGTACCGCAAAGGTCGATGCATTAAGTTCATGGTCGGCGCACAGTACCAGCGCCCGCCGCAGCACATCTGCAGCCCGCGCGTTGGTGCGCCAGGCCGCAGCAAGCGTAGCGTGCGCACTGTCCCGGCTGGGCGCGCCGCCCGCGGCCGAAGCCATGCAGCGTAACAGAGCGGCAGCGTCGTGCAGCAGCGCACGGCGGCCGCGGGCGAACGTGACCGGCGCGGCAAGTTGAGCCGCCGCGGCCAGGCATCGTGCCATCGGTGTCGCCCCTTTGGGCGGCGTGTAGTGCGATACGGGAGAACGCGGCAGTGTCGGCGCTTCCCACAACAATGCCGCGACATCCTCAAGCGTTGCCCATTCGCTGAGTGCCACCACATCGTGGCCGCGATAGGCGAGGCGATTCGATCCGATGTTGGTGATGCGAGAGACGAGAACCGGCTCTCCCCAGTCGATGGTGGACGTGGCGATGGCGTTGCGGGTGCGTCCGCGCCGGCGGCGCGCGACCAGCGCCTCGATGGCATGGCGATCGTAGAGGCTGCGACGCGGATCCTCGGCGACAGGGCGGCTGCGGATCAGGCCGCGGCTGACATAGGCATAGAGGGTCTGCCGGGCGACGCCGAGACGTGCGAGTGCGGCGCCGATGTCGAGCCAGTCGGCGGCGTCCGCACAAGTGATGACGACGGGTTTGGCATCGTCCATGATTGATTGTCTATCCTGATAACATTGATCAAATCGATCAAGATGGATGATGATTCTGCGGCGGCGCCGCCTCGTCAACCCAACACGGCTGAATATACCCGCTGCCGGCGGCGCCGTCGCCCTACAAACCACCCTGACCAGAATAGACGGCGAGGCTGGCTCCCGCTCCGACGTGGTCCGAAACGCGCGGCCGGGTTGCGCACGCATACCGACCGACCGCGCTACGCAGAACACATCGCGCATGCAGCAATCGGCGATTCTGGCCAGCGAAAGAGGAGGCGACGTTTGCGTTCCAACCTTGAATCTACACGGCCCTGCTACCCGGCGCGTTTGATGTTCCGCGCGACGCCTTTATCGGCGTGTTTGCGATTGCCTGCGCGGCTGGCCGGAATGCGCACGCGGCAAACAACGGAACGACTGCGACCGCCGCATTACGCCATATCGGGCCAGCATCAACGGCGGCGCCGTGCCTGGATCGGCTCCGAGAGCCCCGGACCCGGCGCTTACGGCCGAGGTCGGCTTGCCACAGGGCTATATTTTAGTTCATGTCCGGCAATCTGCACTTGGATCCAGGTAGCGCAGAACCTCGGTTTTTGCAGCGCTGTGCTGGCAAACGTCAAAAGGCGATCACACTTACGATCTGGTCCATCGGCGAGATCGGTATGGTGTACCTCTGGCGATGCCCGCGCGCGGGCCGCGATCGCATCCTTTTGGGCCCCAACAACGGGCTAACTTATACCCCCTTGCCGTTTATGCAACTTACCGCTAACGTAGAAAAACCGCACGATTTTGAAGCGGCATGTGAACAACCCACAGGAGACTGCATTGGCCCGTAAACCAAGTCTTAGCCGCTACCTCAAGGACGCCAGACTGAAGCGTGGCCTTTCGGTGGCCGAAGTCGCAGAGCAGGTCGGGGTCACTGGACCGTGCGTGTATTTCTGGGAAATGGGGCGGACGCGTCCTCGGGATGCGAACCTCTCGGCCTTGTGCAAGGTGCTGAAGCTGCCTGTGCGTGCCACGCGGGAACTTGCCGCCGGGTAGATCGACCCGGCGAGGGATTCACTAACCAGGCGGCGATGTTTCAGCCCCCTGGTCAGCCCGCCACGGTTCACCGGAGTAACATCCGGTCCTCGCATCCAGCCAACCAAGCAGTGCCGCCCGAATCGACGGAAGGCTTTTGTAAAGCGCCGTCGAATCGGGCAGTGCGCGTACTGCGTCTGCCAGCCGTGCCGCCGTTGCCGCATCGGTTATTGCCTGCGCAAGCGGATAAGCGTGAACGCGGATGCCGAACAGAATCGCGTCGGTCTGCGGTAGCCGTCGCAGCGTCTGCCGTTCGACACGCAGGAATAACTGCTCACCCGCGTTCTGCGCGGTAACCGCAGCATTTCGCGCCTCCTGCCATTTGCCGGAGGGCTGGAACAGCGCGGCATCGTCCAGCACCGACCAGTTCAGGCGGGCTGCTATGTGCCCGCACTTCAAATGGCGCATGAAACGATCGACCGGACGGGCGAGTCGTTCGCTGTAGAGCGGCACCGGCGCGTGCACCTCGGCCAGGGGCAGGCCGATCTTTTCGGCCAGGCGCCAGCGGCTGGGGAAGCAGAGCACAGCGGCTGTCAGCACTGGCTCCGCATCAGTGGCTTGTATCAGGCACAAATCCTCCTGAACCAATCGGCCGGCCACTTCCAGGGGATCGCATGGAGGCGACGCGAGATTCCATGTTTCGCGGGTAATGCGGTTATGCAGGATCGCGCCGCGCCGGTTGAACCAGTGCGGCCGGTGGGTCACGAGATGATCCGCAACCTCCACCAGAGTTTCTGCCCGTGCGGCGACGGACTGTGATAGTGCCGCAAAGACCTGAGCGTGGCAGGTATCCAAAAGATGGCGGCGCTCCGTCATATTGCCGATGTATCGTTCGTCGAGTTCAAACCAATCTGTATCGGCAACAGAAAACAGACCCATTGCCATGCGATAGGGGCCGGGATCGAAGGGCAGATGAACCACCTGCGGCGGCAAGGGACGCAGCGGAGCGTCAGCCACGACGTGCCTCCGCCAGTTCGCGGAACAATGCGGCGTAGCGCCGCGCGGCACGACCCCAGCTTACATCCGTGGCCATAGCGTTCTGCTGCATCCGACGCCACAGGAACCGGTCGCGCCAGAGCAAGGCGGTGCGGGTGAATGCCATCGAAAGGTGCTCGTGCGTGACGGGATGAAACTGCACGCCGGTGGCGACCCCGGCGGCGACCGCCATTTCGTTGGCATCGATGACGCTGTCGGCCAGACCGCCGACCCGGGCGACCACCGGCAGTGCGCCGTAGCGCAATGCGCAGAGCTGCGTCAGGCCGCACGGCTCGAAGCGCGACGGCACCAGGATCGCGTCGCTGCCGCCTTGCACCAAATGCGCCAGCGCCTCGTGATAGCCGATGACGACGCCGATGCGGCCGGGATGCGCTTCGCCTGCCGACACAAAACCCTGTTGCAGACTGCGATCGCCAGATCCGACCAATGCAAGCTGGGCGCCGTGCGACAGCAGGTCTGGTACTGCTTGCAGCAGCAGGTCCAGGCCCTTCTGCCACTCCAGACGGCTGACAACGCCGAACAGCGGCACGTCCGGATCGACGGTCAGGCCAAAGCGGGCCTGCAACGCTGCCTTGTTGCGCGCGCGGGAGGGGACACAGGTCGCCGCATCGTAGGCGCCCGGCAGCAGCAGGTCCGCTGCCGGATTCCACACGTCGGTGTCGATGCCGTTGAGAATGCCGCTGACCACCGCCGCCCGCGCGCGCAGCAGCCCGTCAAGGCCCATGCCGCCTGCGTTGGTTTGAATTTCCGCAGCATAGGTGGGGGAAACCGTGGTGATCCGATCGGCGCACCACAGTCCTGCCTTCAGGTAGCCGATACTGCCGTAATACTCCACGCCGTCGGTGCCATAGGCCGATCCGGGCAAACCGAGCGCACCCAGCAGGTCTGGAGGAAACTGTCCCTGGTAGGCCAGATTGTGCACGGTCATGACCAGACCGGGCCGCGGCGGCCCACCATAGTATATGTACGCCAGTGCAAGCCCCGCCTGCCAGTCGTGCGCGTGGACGATGTCCGGCACGAAATTCCCCAGCAGGCCACGGGCGATTTGCGCCGCGACCGCACCCAGTGCGGCGAAACGGAACGCGTTGTCCGGCCAGGGCATCGCGTTGTCGCCGGCGTATGGGCCGCCGCCGCGCATGAACAAATGCGGTGCGTCCAGCACGAGCAAATCCAAATCGCCGACGCTGGCGGCCAGCAAACGGGCCGGGCCGTGAAACAGATCGGCGAACGCGTGCAGTTCCTCCCGCGCCGACAAAGCCTGCAACACAGCAGGATAGCCGGGGATCAAAGTGCGAACATGCACATCCTCACGCAACAAAGCGGCCGGCAGCGCGCCGACCACATCGGCCAGACCTCCGGTCTTGATCAGCGGGAAGACTTCGGATGCGACCGACAGAACATGCAGCGCCATTGAAGAAATTTCAGGCCGCAAGCCGGTTTATCATCGGTTGGGTGATCACGCAGACACCGCGCTCGGTGCGGCGGAAACGCGCGTCGTCGAGTATGGGATCCTCGCCCACCACCAATCCGGCGGGAATCACCACACCGCGGTCGATGATGACATTGCGTAAGCGCGCCGATCGGTGGATCACCACGTACGGCAGCACGACCGCACCATCGAGATGCGCGTAGGAATGCGCATGCACGCCGGTGAACAGCAGCGAGCGGCGGATCGAGGCGCCCGACACGATGCAGCCGCCGGACACCAGCGAGCTCACCGCCATGCCGCGCCGTCCGTCCGCGTCGTGCACGAACTTTGCCGGCGGCACGACCTCGCCATAAGTCCAGATCGGCCAGTCGCGGTCATAAAGATCCAGCGCCGGCAACGCATGCGTCAGGTCGATGTTGGCTTCCCAATACGCATCCACCGTGCCGACGTCCCGCCAGTATGCATCGGTTTCCGCGGTGGAGCGCACGCAGGAATCGGTGAAACGATGGGCGACGGCCTTACCGTGCTGTACCAGGTAGGGGATGATATCCTTGCCGAAATCGTGGCTGGAGCGCGGATCGGCCGCGTCGCGCCGGAGCTGATCGATCAGGAACGCCGTCTCGAACACGTAGATGCCCATGCTGGCCAGCGCCATATCGGGCTTGTCCGGCATGCCGGGCGGATCCTTCGGCTTTTCCAGGAACGACAGCATGCGGCCGCCGGCATCCACGTGCATCACGCCGAAGCCCGTGGCGTCCGCTCGCGGCACCTCGAAACACGCCACCGTCACATCGGCATGTTGCTCGACATGCTGCTGTAGCATGTATTCGTAATCCATCTTATATACGTGGTCGCCGGCCAGCAGCACGATGTATTGCGGGGCGTAGCTTTCGATGATGTCGATGTTCTGGAAGACCGCATCGGCGGTGCCGGCGTACCACTGCGTCTCCGACACGCGCTGGCTGGCGGGCAGGATGTCGAAGCTCTCGTTGCGTTCGGTGCGGAAGAAGTTCCAGCCGCGCTGCATGTGGCGGATCAGGCTGTGCGCCTTGTATTGCGTCGCGACGCCGATGCGGCGGATGCCGGAGTTCAGCGCGTTGGACAAAGCGAAATCGATGATGCGCGACTTGCCGCCGAAATAGACGGCGGGCTTGGCGCGGATGTCGGTCAGCTCCATCAGCCGGCTGCCGCGCCCGCCGGCCAGCACATAGGCCATGGAGGACCGGGCCAAAGGGGCGCTCAGACTGGATGCGGCGGCTGGCATGGGGCCTCCTGCGACGGCCGTGCTCGCCGTCCAGCCTACGCATCTCGCCGCGCCTATGGAAAGGCCGGCGTGGGAAAATCAGATGATTCCTTTCTCCCGCAGCTCGGCCAGCTTCGCCGCGTCCAGGCCCAGCCGCTCATGCAGCACCGCGTCGGTGTGTTCGCCGAGCATCGGCGGCGGCAGGCGATAATTCGCCGGCGTTTCCGACAGCCGCACCGGATTGGCGATCATCTTCATGTGCTCGCCGGAGCCGTGCTGCATCTCGATCACCGCGCTGCGAGCGACCACCTGAGGATCGGCAAACACCTCCGAGAGCTTGTTGATCGGGCCGCAACCGATCTTCAGCTTCTCCAGCCGGTCCACCCACCAGGTCGTGGGATGCCGTTGCATCATCGGTGTCAGCGTATCTGTCACCAACTGACGGTTCTGCACGCGGGCGGCGTTTGTGGCGAAGCGCGCATCTTCCAGCAGATGGGTCAGATCGAACGCATCGCAGAAGCGCTTGAAGGTGGCATCGTTGCCGACGGACAGCACGATGTGCCCGTCCTGGGTCGGGAACACCTGGTAGGGTACGATGTTCGGGTGCTGATTGCCGAGGCGTGCCGGATTTTCACCTGTCGCCAGGTAATTCATGCCCTGGTTGGCCAGCCACGCCACATGCGTATCCAGCATGCCGATGTCGATCTGCTGCCCCTGCCCGGTTGCATCGCGATGACGAAGTGCGGCAAGGATGCCGATGCAACCGTACAGTCCCGCGAAAACATCCGCGACCGGCACACCGACTTTCTGCGGCAGCCCATCCGGCTCGCCGGTCAGGCTCATGACGCCGCCCATCGCCTGGATCAGCGAATCATAGCCGGGGCGCGGCGCGTATGGACCGGTCTGACCAAATCCAGTAATTGAGCAGTATATCACCCGTGGGAATGTTGCATGGATTTGCTGATAGCCGAGACCGTATTTGTCCAATGCTCCGACCTTGAAATTCTCTACCAGGATATCGCAATCGGCAATCAGCTTAAGGGCGATCTCCTGACCCTCGGGGCGCGCGATGTCCAGCGTGACCGACCGCTTGTTGCGGTTTACCCCGACAAAATAAGCGCTTTCCCGAGTATTTGGCATATAGGGCGGCGCAAAGCCGCGGGTATCGTCGCCGCTGCCGGGGCGCTCGATCTTGATCACGTCGGCGCCGAGATCGCCCAGCATCTGCGCGCAGGTGGGGCCTGCAAGAACGCGGGTCAGGTCGAAAACTCGCAGCCCCTGTAACGGGCCGGTAGGATCGGTCATCGTTATCTCCGCTTGCCGGATCGTTCATGTTCGTTCATATCGACCCCCGGCTTATAGGACCGCAGGCCGCGACGGCAACCCCGTGCTGCGGCAGCCATTCGGGAGGTACCGGCTGCAATGCCGGATTCTGGGCTTTTGTCTGAGTACAGCGATAGTATCGAGCGGCGGGGATCGTGGATCGCCGCCTGGCTTGCATTGGTGATTCTGGCGGTCGGCTATGGCGCACCGCTGGTTGTGGTGGTCGGGCTCGAGCCAATTCAGAACAGCCTGGGGACGGATCGCTCGGTTATTGCGCTGGCCGGTGCACTGACATGGGTGGGCACCGGGTTGGGCGGCATCCTGATGGGTTGGGTCGCGGACCGAATCGGTATCCGCGCCACAACCAGCATCGGGGCAGTAATGACCGCCGCTGGACTTGGCGTGGCATCCACCGGCAGCGTGTGGGCGCTGTATGTCGGACACGGCCTGCTGATCGGTCTCATCGGCAACGGTGCGCTGTATGCGCCCCTGCTCATTTACGTCAGCCGCTGGTTCGATCGACGGCGCGGCACGGCGCTGGCGCTGATTTCGTCCGGCCAGTACATCGCCGGGATCGTGTGGCCGACGGTGTTCGAATTCGGCATCGCGCATTACGGATGGCAAGCCACGATGGCCGGCTTCGGTGCCGCCACCCTGGTGCTGATCCTGCCGATGACATTGTTCTTCCTGCGCCCGGCGCCGGAGCCAGTGGGGCGGCCGGTCCGCCATGCCGCGTCCAGCCAGACGCCGCGCGTGCTGGGACTGCCGCCCAACCTGGTGCAGGCGCTGATGTGCCTGGCGTCGTTCATGTGCTGCGTGCCGATGTCTCTGCCGGCCTCGCATCTGGTCGCGTTCTGCAGCGACCTGGGGATTGCACCAGAACAAGGTGCGGCGATGCTGTCGGTGCTGCTGGGCTGCGCGTTCGTTTCCCGGCAATTCTGGGGCTGGTTCGGGGACCGCTTCGGCGGGTTGCGCGCGGTGTTCGTCGGCTCCTGCTGCATGGTGCTCGCCATTGCGGCATTCACCATGACGAAGAACGAAGCGGGGTTGTTCGCGGTTGCCGCTGCCTACGGCCTCGGCTTCGCCGGCATCATCCCGTCCTACGTGCTGGCGATCCGTGCGCTGTTCCCATCCTACGAAGCCGCCTGGCGCGTGCCGACTCTGTTGTTCACGGCGATGAGCGGCATGGCATTCGGAAGCTGGTTCGCCGGCGCGTTGTACGACCATTTCGGCTACTACGCGCCGGCCTTCGGCATTGGCGTCGTGTTCGGTCTGGCCAATCTTGTGCTCATCGGGGCGCTGCTGCTGCGCGAACGCGGCACCAGCGGGTGGGCGCTGACGCCACAGCAATGACCGGCCTTATCGGAAACTCGCGAACCCAAGCCCCGTGCCAGTGAGTGCCGGCGTGCGATAGCCGGGCGCATAGGTCATCCACGCCGGTTGCAGTGGCCCGAGCGCGCCGGCCATGCAGATCCAGTTGCGGATTTCCGAGCTGCCGGATTGCAGCTTGGCCAGCGGTGCGTTGCGGAAGAACGCCGCATCCTTGCGGCCCAGCGCGTCCAGCAAGGCGCGATCGAACGCCTCATCCACCACGAAATGGCTGAGCCCGCCCGACGCGATGATGCCGATTCGCCGGTCGTCGGGAAACGCGGCGACCGCGCGCGCCATCGCCTCGCCCAGCGCGAAGCAGCGCGCAGGCGTTGGCTGGTTCGGCGGGTAATACGCGTTGAGGAACACCGGGACGATCGGCACCGCGCCTCCCGGCATGCAGAAGCGGTGTACCCAGGAGAATGCGTGGCCTTCGTATTTGCCGTCCGAGATCCGGCTCATCACCGAGATGTCGAAGCCGTCCTCTTGCAGGCCTTCGATGAGGTGGCGTGCCAGCGCGGCGTGGCAGGGGTGCTCGGCCGGACCGTCCGGCTCGTGATAGCGGCGGCGCGCGACCGACATCCAGTCGTCGCCCTTCACGGACGACGCGGCGGCGTTGCGGATGGTGTCGCCATAATAGATGCCGATCGCCGGCATGTTGGAGTGGTCGAACAACTCCTGCTGGTCGTCGCCGACGACGATCAGCGCGTCCAGCCGCGCGCTGGCGATATCGTCGGCCAGGCGGGCGATGGCGGCGGTGATCTCGCCGTGCCGGCGCGCGAGCAGGGCCGGGGCGATGCGATCGGCGGCATCCGAGGGGGCGTGCGCCAGCAGCGTGTCGTAGGTGGTGGGATTGCCGTCGAGATCGACATGCGGCCGGGCGCGATCGCGGCCCAGGAAGCCGCCGTTCCAATCCTCCGGCCGCGCTGCCAGCATGGGGCTGTGCGATGAGCCGTACGCTGCGACCAGTCGGGCCATGGTGCGTCCCTCCTTGATATGAAAGTGGTACGCAGCCGGCGCCGCGGCGTCAACGGCGGCGCATCACGGGCGCACCCAGGGCGAGCTCACCCCTGGAACCGCGCGACGGACGGTACATTTGGGTCATGCGGCGACGACGGAGCGGGCAATGACGGCAGTGGCGCATGGGCCGAAACAGCGGAGGGGGCTGTCCGACCCTCCGACTCCCGGCGGGGATCCGCGCCTGCCGGAGCCGCCACCCGACCCGGATGCGCCGCCGCCGATCCAGGAGCCCCCGCCGCCGATCCCTGTCCCGCCGGATCCGGGGCGGCCGCCGCTGCACGCGGCCTGACCGGCCCGCACGCGCCCTGCATATCGCGCGGACCAGCCCCGCGCCTGTTGTCCCTTGCCTCACGGCCTCGTGATGCTGCATATGCGAAGAGAACGTCAATATCTCTGTCGCATAGTACGCAACGAGTCGGGACACAAGACAACGATGAAACCCGGAAGCTGGAAGCCGCACCAGGAAGACGACGGCGGCGTGATGTGGGCGGTGATGGCCGCCTGCGTGCTGATCGCGGTCGTTCTGGGCAGCGTCGAGATCATGACCCTCATCAACATCGTTTCCACAGGACCGGCGGTGGGCGACATCGTGACGTTCAAGTCGGCCGGCATGGGCATCGATGAGGAGCCGATGCAGGTGGCGGTCGCCTCGCCGGTCGCGCAGACCTGCATGCTCAGCCCGCGCGTGATGCGCGCGGATGGCGGCAGCCTGGTAGTGGAGGCCCGCGAAGCCCCCCAGCCGGAGCCGATGTATCGCGTGCATTGGGCCGGCGTGCACACGACGGACGGCACGGGGGACTGCGGCCGGCAGGCCAACCTGGTGATGTCGGCGAACGATCTGCGGGCAATGGCGAGCGCGACCGGCCAGCTTGGCCCGGACGGGCGGATCGACGCGAAGTTCTGATCCGGCCCGACCGCGCCCCGGCGCGTTTGCCGGGCCTACCGCATACCCAACCGAGCCGACGCGATTTTGGCGCCCTCGGCCATCGACGCCAGTTTTGCCCAGACGACATCCGCGGCGACCCGCCCGCGGCCGGCCGAGGTGTCAAAGCCGCAATCGGTCCCGGCCAGCACCCGCGTCGGATCGCCAACCGTTTGCGCCACGCGCTCGATGCGGTCCGCGACCACCTCGGGGTGCTCCACGAAGTTGGTCAGCGGATCGATGACGCCGGCCACGACCACCTGACCGTCATCCAGCGGCAGGTTCGCGGCACAGCGGTATTCGTGGGCGTGGCGAGGATTGGCGAACGGCAGCACCCAGCCGCCGACATTGGCGCGGCTGATCGCCGGCAGGATCTCCGCCAGGTCCACGTCGCAATCGTGCGGGCCTTCGTAATTGCCCCAGCAGGCGTGCAGCCGGACCCTGTCGCGCGGAATGCCGCGCAGCGCGTGGTTGATGGTCGCCACCACCTGCTCCACGAACTCGACGAATTCGCCGGTGGGGCGGTCCTGGAAGGCGACGTGCCGCTCCAGCGCCAGGTCCGGCGCGTCGATCTGCAGCAGGAAGCCGCTTTCGACGATCGCCAGGTATTCCACGCGCACCGCCTCGCCCAACGCCGCGAGGTAGGCGCCGAACGTGTCGTAATATGCGTTCTGCAGGGCGGTCGCGATAATCCCGGGGGAAGGCGCGGTCATGAACGGTTCGGCGAAGCCGGTGCCGCCGATTTCGTTGAGTGTGGCACGGAATTCGGCACACTCGGCTTCCACTGCCGCGCGATCGAGGTAACGCACCGCGCCGATCGCTTTCGGAATGCCGTCGCGGTTGCTGACCGACGGGCGGTTGGCGGAGTCGCTCCACGCGCGGAAGCCCGGATAGCGCATCGCATCGGCCATCGGCTTGCGGTTCCAGCTTCCGCCGAAGCCGCTCATGCGATGCCGCACATAGAGGAAGAACGCCTCGCGCATTTGTTCGCCGTTGTTGCCGACATCGACGCCGGCGGCGATCTGGTGGCGCACGACGTCGCGCGTGGCCGCTTTCCCGGCGGCGTCGATCGCCGCTTCATCGACCGCTTCGCCGGCGGCACGGCGGGCATACAGTGCGGTCAGCGCCGGCGGGCGCGGCAGGCTGCCGGTGTGCGTCGTCAGGATGCGGTGTTCGCTGTGCAGCATGGATGGGTCCCTCCCCTGGAGTCCGTGTTCACTCCTTCACCCCGCCCGCCATCAGCCCGCTGACCAGGTAGCTGCGCACGAAGAAGGTGAACACCAGCACCGGCAGCATCACCAGCACCCCGGCCGCGGCAATCTTGCCCCATTCCCAGCCGGCGTACTGCATGAAGTTCACGATCGCCACCGGCGCGGTCATCGCCTGAGTCCGCGTCAGGATCAGTGCGAAGAAGAAATCGTTCCACGACAGGATGAAACACAGGATGCCGGTTGCGGCCAGACCGGGCGCGGCCAGCGGCAGCGAGATGCGGAGAAACGCGCTCCACACGCCGCAGCCGTCGATCCAGGCCGCTTCCTCCAGCGACTGCGGCACCGCGGCAAAGAAGCCGCGCATCGACCAGATCACCAGCGCCAGGTTGAACGTGATGTAGATGATCGCCAGACCGGTGATGGTGTCCATCAGCCCCGACCAGGAGAAAGCCAGGAAGAACGGAATGGTGAAGGCGATCGGCGGCGCCATGCGCGTGGCGAGAATCCACAGCGCGACGTGGCGCTCCCCGCGGAACCGCCAGCGCGCCAGCACATACGATGCCGGCACGCCGAGCAGCAGCGAGACGATCGTCGATGATCCGCTGGCCAGCAGGCTGTTGACGAACGAGCCAGGGAACTGACCCGTCCACAGCGCGGTGTAGTTCGCCAGCGTCGGCGAGAAGGTCAGGTGCGGGCTCAGGATATCCGAATCGTGCCGGAACGACATCTGCAGCAGCCACAGCGCCGGCGACAGCACCGCGGCGAGGATCAGCACGCCGGCGCCTTCCGCGATGTGCAGGCGCCTACTCATCCAACATTTCCCCGCCCAGGCGGTTCACCACGAGCGACAGCAGGAACACCCCCAGCACCATCAGCATCGCGACCGCGCTGCCATATCCCCAATATGAAAAATTGAAGGTTTGCTCGAAGGCGTAATAGTTCGTCACCTGGGTCGCACCGCCTGGCCCGCCATCGGTCAGCACATAGATCAGCGGAAACGCCTTGATGCTGTCGATCAGCCGGAACAACACGGCCACCACCAAGGTCGGGCGGATATACGCCAGACGCACATGCCAAAAGAGCTGCAGCGCGTTCGCGCCGTCGATGCGGGCGGCTTCCTGCGGCTCCTTCGGCACCATCTGCAAGGCAGCGAGCAGCATGAGCATGGTGAAGGGGAACCATTCCCAGGTATCTGCGGCGGCGATCGCCCAGATCGCCGTGCTGGGATTGGTGATCAGCGATCGCACCGGCAGACCGATCCATGTCAGCAAGTGATGCAGCGGGCTGATGTCCGGCGTGTACAGCACCTTCCAAATGATCGCCACGACGATCGGAGGCAGCACCATGGGCACCAGGAATCCCGTGCGCAGCGCTTCGAGAAATCGTGATGGCCGGTCCAGCAGCAGCGCCAGGCCAAGGCCGGCGGCAACCTGGGTGGCAACTGTGACGGCGGACAGCTCCACCTGCACCCAGACCGAACGCCAGAATTCGTCGGTGGCCAGGATCTCCCGGTAGTTGCCCAGCGGGTCGGAGAAGTCGAGCGCCGTGTCCGGATTGGTCGGCGTCAGCGGCGTCAGGCTGGTGATGAGCAGATACAGCGCCGGCCCGATCGTCACCAGCCCCAGCACCAGCAGCGCCGGCAACAGCCCCAGACGATAGGAACGACGGCGTTCCGCCTCCCAGCCGCCTGACCGATGCGAATTCGTCAACGGCTACAGCTTCACGCCGGCACGCTTCAACTGCGTTAACGCGTTCCGCTGCAACTGCGCCATCGACTCCTTCGCCGTTGACTCCTTCGATACGATGCGCTGGATCGCGACATCGATCTCATGATCGATCGGCGGATATGGCGGCACGGTGCGATAGATCGTGTAACCTTTCGATCCCAGCTTCAACGTGTCGAGATAAAGCTGCGCCACGTCGATCCCGTTGATCCGCAGTTTTTCGCGGAACTCCGGCATGTCGATCAGCGAACGGCGCGTGACGGAGCTGTAGCCGTGATCGCGGAACATACGCAGGAACAACTGCTTCGAGGTCGCCCAGGTGATGAACTCCCACGCCGCATCCTTGTTGCGCGAACCGACGGGGATGCCCCATCCGTGTCCCGCCACGTTGGGGAAGCGCCCGGCGTGCCCGCCCGGCATCAGCGACAAAGAGCATGTCTTCGCCACCTTGCTATCCGGATTGGCCATCTGCACCAGGAACGTCTCGTTGTTGGTGGAGTAGTTGACGCCCCCCTGCTTCAGCGTCTGCACCACCTGGTCGTAGGTGTAGGACAGCGCGCCATCCGGCCCGTATTCCCGCAGCATGTTGCAAAAGAAATCCGCCGCTGCCACGGCTTCCGGCGAATCCAGCACCGGCGTGAGATCGGTGGGCGCGTGACGGAATACGTCGCCGCCGAAGCCCTGGAGATACGGAATGAACGTCCAGCCGTAATGGTTCTCGGCGACGAAGGCGGGGATGCCGCCCTTGTGGTTGATCGCCTTCAGCATCGTGGCCATTTCGTCGAAATTGTCCGGAAGTTTCAGGCCGGCCTGCTGGATCAGGTCGTAACGCGACGCACCGGCCATCTGCACATCGGCGATCCAGGGAATCCCACACAGCCGGCCGTTGCGGTCCTTGAACGCCGCGGTGGAACCGCCAAGGAAGTCGTTCACGTCCCAATCCGGCGGGGTCAGCTTCGGGTTGTCGATGTAGTCGGTCAGCGGCACCACCCAGCCGGCGCCGATCCATCGCCCGATGAAGATGAACGTGACGTTGACAACATCGTGCGCGCCGCTGCGGGTGGCGAGCTCGATGTCCATGCGCTGATTGTAAATCGGGAAGGACGGGGTCTCGTAATTGACCTTCGCTCCCGTTTGCGCCTCGAATTCCGGGATGTAGCTGGCCAGGTATTGCGGGTAGGACGAGCTCCAGCAGCTTACGTTCAAGGTCACGCCGGACAGCTTCTTTGTCCCACCCTGGGCCGGCGCCTTGCCGGGCAGCATCAACAGCGGCGCCGCGGCCGCGGTCGCCAGCACCTGGCGCCGCCTGATGCGTTGCCGCGCAATGTGTTTCATACCGTTCCTCCCGGACCCTCTTTCGCACAAGTCTGGCGGTCGTTAAGTCGGTTGGCAACCTGTTGGTTGCCGCGCAAGCAGTGTCGATCGCCGAGATGAATTGATAAGGGGCAAGTGATGACGTTGCAAACGGAACTGGAATCCCACCTGGCGGATCAGCTTGGCGATGCCGCAACAGCCCATGCTCTTGCAGCGATCCTGCGCGAGGAGACGCAGTCGTGGCGTGCCCCTGCCCTTCCCCCGCAACACTTCACCACCTTGTTCGGATTCACCTTCGGCAATCGCATGCTGCCGAACGGCAACCGCGAACCTGGGCCGGTGAATGTGGCACTCGCCGGCATCGTCGCCGCACTGCATCAGCAAAACGGCGCGCGCATATTCTGCCAATGGGAAGTGGCGGCGGCACTCGGCAATCGCGTGCCGGAATCGCACGTCGTCGCGATCAACCCGGCGCGCGACTCGCGCGGCGAGCCGGTGTATCTCGGAACGTCAGGCGTGATCGAGGAAATTGCCCGTCAGGCTGGCGATCCCGCCGCGCTGGGCCGCGTGGGCATCGTGGCATTCTCCGATCACCTGTACCGCTGCGTCGCCACGTCGCGGCGTTTCGGATTCGACGCATTCGCACCGGCCGGTGTGAACATGCCGAGCGCCTACGACAGGGAGTCCGGTCAGGCCTGGTGCCGCGATCGCATCGCCTATCTGCTGCACGATATCATGATCCGCATCACCGAGCGCCGTGCGGCGGTGGTCGGCGCGATGTGGCGATAAGCGGGCGTTCTGTCATTGCGAGGCCGCTTGGCCGAAGCAATCTCGTTGGTGACAAGCAGCGGCCCATCTCCAACGAGATTGCTTCGGCCAAGCGGCCTCGCAACGACAGGGAATCGGCGTTTCATTCAGGGCGGGTCGGCCCGCCGGCCGGTGGCAACTCGCAATGACGGAAGGCTGCGGCAACTATCCCCGCAGCAACGCCTCCGCAATCCGTTCCCGCGTCAGCGGCATATCGCGAATCCGCGTGCCCAGCGCATGCGCCACCGCATTCCCGATCGCCGCGGCCGTCGGCCCGAACGTGCACTCGCCCATGCCCAGCGTCGGCAGATCCGGCGCGTGCACCAGTTCCGTGCTGATCTCCGGCACTTCGGAGAACTTCAGAATCGGATAGCTCTCCCAATCCAGCGACGTAACGCCGCTTGCATCCATCAGCACTTGCTCCTTCAGCGTCATGCTGGTCGCCTGCACAATGCCGCCATCGAGCTGATTGCGCGCGCCGTCCGGATTGATCACCAGCCCCGCATCCGCGCAACACCACGCACGCTGAACCCGCACCTGCTGATCCACCTCGACTTCCACAGCGACCGCTGCATAGGCGGCTTTGTTCTTGTACCGCGCCCACGCCAGGCCAACACCGCGTCCGCTGCCCGCCGGTCCGCGTGACGCCCAGCCACAGCGTTCCGCCACGTTCTCCAGCACGCGGCGCGCACGCGGATCGGACAGCAGCGACAGCCGGTACTGCACGGGATCGACGCCGGCACGCTCTGCCAGTTCATCCATGAAGCACTCCAGCGCGAACACGTTTGGCAGAGCGCCCAGACCGCGCAATGCCGACGTGCGTACCGGTGCCTTCAGCACCAGGTGATGAATGATCCGCCTGGTCGGAAAATCATACAGCGGCAGACCGTTGCGCGTGCCGCCGCCGCCCGCCGCTTCCGGCGGATCGGTCACCCGCGGATCGGGCGGCGGCGTCGGCAGCGCCTCATGCGTCAGCATGTTGCCGCCCGAGCTCGGCCGCTGCACATGGGTCGCCGCCCAGATATCGCAGGTCCAATCAACAGGTTTGCCCGCATCATCCAGTGCGGCACGCAGCGTGACGCTCATCGCCGTGCCGTACGGTTCGTAGCCGAACTCCTCCTCGCGACGCCATTGCACCCGGATGCAATGATCGGGAACCTCCCGGGCGATCACCGCCGCGTCCACCGCCACGTCATCCGCGCCGTTATGACCATAACAGCCGGCGCCGTGCGCGTGCCGCACGGTAATGTCGTCCGCCTTCATCCCCAATACGTTCGCCAAAGACGCTCGCAACGGATAAACGCCCTGCGTATGGGACCAGACCGACAGATGCCCGTTGCGGTATTCCGCCAGCGCGCAGGACGGCCCCATAGCGGCGTGCGCAACATACCCCCGCGAATAGCGTGCCTGCACCACGTTCGCTGTCGATGCCGGCGGGGCCTCGGAATACAATATCCGATCGTTCGACGGCTGCCCGACCAGCCACTCCGCCTCCTGCATATCGGGCGTCAACGCGCGCGCGTTCTCCCACACCGCGTGGTCAGGCGCAGCGACAGCGGCCCGCTGCACAGCGTATTCGTCGGTGCCGACGAACGCGACGAAATTGCCGACACGCACGATGCGGATATCGCCGCCCGCCGCGCGCTGGATCGCCGCTGCATTCAACGACGCCAGCCGAGCGCCGCGACCAGGCTGGCGCAGAGTACGCGCATGCAGCATGTCCGGCCGCGCCATGTCATGGATGAAGCCGGCGCCTGTGACTTTTGCCGGCAGGTCGCGCCGCGGGATCGGCTGGCCGACCACGCGATAGGCGCTCGGCGGCTTGGTCGGTGCGTTGCCTTCGATGTCGGCCGCGAAGTCCTCGGTCGTAGCAAAGGTCCAATAATCGTGCCCGGTCGGCGCATCGCCGCGGCGGAATTCGCCATCCTCCACGCTGAGCTCGGCTGGGCTGCAATTCAACCGCCGCGCCAGGCGGTCCAGCACCCGCGCGCGCAGTTCCGCGGACACCAGTCGCACCGAGCGCCCGGACACTTCGATCGACTGGCTCGACGTGGTCTGCCCCTCATCCGGTGCGTCCTGCGTGTCGCCCGATAGCACGGCAATGCGTTCAAGGCCGACGTCCAGTTCGTCCGCGGCGATCTGCGCCAGCGCGGTGACGTTACCCTGGCCGAGCTCCACCTTCCCAACCGCCAGTCGCACGGTGCGATCCGGGTTGAAACGAATCCACTTCTCCAGCCGACGGTTGTTCTGGATCGACAGCGGTAGTGTGTCGCTCATCGTGATGCTCCTTCCCGCAGCATGGAAGCCGCCTTCTCCACCGCGCGCAAAATACGCGGATGCGCACCGCATCGACAGAGATGCTTGTCCAGCGCTTCGATTATGTCCGCGCGGCTGGGCGACGGATTGCGATCCAACAGCGCCTTCGCCGACATGATGATGCCCGACAGGCAATAACCGCACTGCCCGGCTTGTTCGTCCAGAAACGCCGTCTGCAACGGATGCGGCTGCGCGGTGCTGCCGACACCCTCGATCGTGGTGACGCGGCGCCCGGCAACGGTGCCGACTTCGCGCGAGCATGCGTACACCGGCTCCCCATCCACCAGCACCATGCAACTTCCGCATTGCTCCAGGCCGCAGCCGTAGCGGGCGCCCTTCAGGTCGAGCTCGTTGCGCAGCACAAACAGCAGCGGCGTGGTTTCCGCCGCGGCCACGCTGACCGTCTTCCCATTCACGTTCACTTCGATGCTCATTCCATCTGCTCCGATTGCCACGGCAATTGCCACAGCTCCGCATTGCATAGTTTCGTCGCCAGCGAATCCGAGATCGCCTCGAACAACCGCTCGCCCTTCTCTGCCGTTGCCGCTTCGGGATCGCCGATCACGCCGGAACCGGAACGGCTGCCGATCGTCCGCCAGCGATACACCCCGCCGCCAGCCACTTCGCTGAGGCTCGGTGTGGTGTTGGACCTGGCCAGGCCAATGCGATCGGTTGCCACCAGCTCGGGCCGCACCGCCATCATCATCGACGTTTCCGCCTCGCATGCGTGCTGCAGCCCGCCTTGCTTTTCCAGGATCTTCGCAATCGGCACCGCCGCGGCGTACCAATAGGTGAACTGCACCAACGGCGCACCCAGCTTCGGCGTCAGATCATCGGTGATGGTGCGCAGCGCGTTCTC
The DNA here is from genome assembly GCA_036489395.1 of Acetobacteraceae bacterium. Classification (GTDB taxonomy): domain Bacteria; phylum Pseudomonadota; class Alphaproteobacteria; order Acetobacterales; family Acetobacteraceae; genus JASHVB01. Next base: position 82,276 of record DASXFW010000168.1, read on the forward strand.
GTTTCCGCCATGTGCATTCAGCAGCACGATGCGCTTGAAGCCGTGCCGCAGCACGGAGCGCACAATACCCTCGATCAGCGCGCTGAACGCCGGAAAATCCAGCGACACCGTGCCGCCGAAACTCATGTGATGTTCTGACAATCCGGTCCAGACCGCCGGCAGCACCAGCGTCGGCTGACCACGCGCGACGGCCTTGTGCGCAGTACGCAGCGCGACGATCTCGCCCAGCATGGTATCGACCTCGACCGGCAGATGCGGCCCATGCTGCTCCAGCGCCGCCACCGGCAGGATGACGATCGCATCCGCCCGCGCATGCTCGCGCAACTGGTCGGCGCGCAGCCTGCGCCATTCGACTTCGCCCGCGTCGGGCATCTTGCCTCCCCTCCGGCCTTGACCGGGCGGCATGTCCGCACGAAACCGACGATATGTGAAGGGAGGCCGCGTATGAACCTGTACCACCTGTTGCAAAAGCGGATGGAATCCGCCGGGCCGGTGCGCGTTGGGCTGATCGGTGCCGGCAAGTTCGGCTCGATGTTCCTGTCGCAGGTACCGTCCACACACGGCATCGAGGTCGCCGCGATCGCCGATCTCGCACCGGATCGCGCCCGCGCCGCATGCCGCCGCGTCGGCTGGGACGATGCGCGCATCGAGGCAACGCGCTTCACCGACGACGCAATGGAAATGCTGCAATGCGGCGACGTGGATGTGGTGGTTGAGGCGACCGGCCACGCGCCCGCCGGTGTCGCACATGCCCGCCGCGCCATCGCCGAGGGCAAGCACATCGTCATGGTGAACGTGGAAGCCGATGTGCTGGCCGGCTGCGCTCTGGCTCGCGAAGCAGAACGCGCGGGCGTGGTGTACAGCATGGCCTACGGCGACCAGCCGGCGCTGATCTGCGAAATGGTGGATTGGGCCCGCGCCTGCGGATTCCGCGTGATCGCCGCCGGAAAGGGAACGAAATATCTGCCGGAGTACCACGCGTCCACGCCGGCAAGCGTGTGGGGCTATTACGGGCTGACCGAGGAAACTGCCCGCATCGGCGGCATGAATCCGCAGATGTTCAATTCGTTCCTGGATGGCACGAAATCGGGAATCGAAATGGCCGCCGTGGCGAATGCAACCGGGCTTACACCCGCGCCAGACGGCCTGCACTTCCCGCCATGCGGCACGCACGAGTTGGCGCAGGTACTGCGGCCGGGCAACGAAGGCGTGCTGCACCACGCGGGACAGGTAGAAGTGGTGTCGTCGCTGCGGCGCGACGGCACGGATGTGACGAACGATCTGCGCTGGGGCGTGTATGTCGTGTTCGAGGCACCGAACGACTACACAGTGCGATGCTTCAAGGAATACGGCGTCGTGACGGACGATAGCGGCCGGATTTCCGCGCTGTACCGGCCGTTCCATCTGATCGGGCTGGAACTGAATGTTTCTATTCTGTCGGCGGCGCTGCGCCACGAAGCCACAGGCACGCCAAGCGGATTTCGCGGCGACGTAGTGGCGACGGCGAAGCGTGACCTGAAAGCGGGCGAAGTGCTGGATGGTGAAGGCGGCGCCTGCGTCTGGGGCCGGTTGATGCCCGCATCGGCAAGCCTGGAGATTGGCGGCCTGCCGATTGGCCTGGCCAGCCGCGTACCGGTGACCCGCGACGTGAAAGCCGGGCAGTGCGTCACCTGGAATGACGTGCGCATCGACCCGGCGGATGCGACCTACCGCTATCGGCGCGACATGGAAGCCGCGCTGCACTGAGGCGCAACAGCCGGTCGCCGATTCGACTCGCACAGCCGCATGGTGTGCAATAGCTCCGCATTGCTTTGCATCAGGAGGAGGAAACGATGGCACAGGCACCCTCAACCGAATCGCGCGACCGCGTGCGCGGCACCGTCCCCAAGCTGATCGACCTGTCAGAGAAGGTCTTGTTCGGCGACGTGTGGGAACGCCCGCAGCTTTCCAAGCGCGATCGCAGCCTGATCGTGTGCGCCACGCTGATCTCCACCTATCGCCCCGAGCAATTGCGCGGCCATTTGCAACGCGCGCTGGCCAACGGCGTCACCAAGGAAGAGCTGTCCGAGGTGATCACGCATCTCGCCTTCTATGCCGGCTGGCCCGCGGCGATGACCGCGGCGAATATCGCGCGTGAGGTCTTCGAGGCCAATCCGTAAGCAGGGGACGGCAAGATGCAGGCGGGATTCATCGGCCTCGGCACCATGGGTGCCAGTATGGCCGCGAACCTACAAAAGGGACTGAAAGCGCGCGGCGATACGCTGGTCGTGCACGACATCCGACGCGAAGCCGCGGCGCCGCACATCCGCGACGGTGCGGTGTGGGCGGATTCGCCGCAATCGGTGGCGGAACAAAGCGACGTGATCTTCACGTCGCTGCCCGGACCGCCGGAGTTCGAGGCGGTGGCTGCGGGTTTGCTCGCCGGCATCAAACAGGGGGCGGCGTATTTCGACCTGACCACCAACTCCCCCACCGTCGTCCGCAAAGCGCACGACGCATTCGCCGCGAACGGCGCACATTTGTTCGATGCGCCGGTCAGCGGCGGCCCGCGCGGCGCGGCCAGCGGCAAGCTGGCGATCTGGTGCGGCGGCGACGAAGAGGTGTTCGAGCACTGGAAGCCGGTGCTGGACATGATCGGCGATGCGGCAAAGTACATCGGGCCGATCGGTGCCGGTTCGGTTGCCAAGCTGGTGCATAATTGTTTCGGCTACATCGCCACCGCAGCGGCGGCCGAAGTGTTCTCGATGGGCGTGAAGGCCGGCATCGAGCCGCTGGCGATCTGGGAAGCGGTGCGTCAGGGCGCGATCGGCCGGCGCGGCGCGTTTGATTCTCTGACCGACCAGTTCCTGCCGAACAAGTATGAACCGGCCGCGTTCGCACTTCGCCTCGCGCACAAGGACGTGTCCCTGGCGACCGGCTTGGGCCGCGAGCTGAACGTGCCGATGCGCCTGGCCAATCTTGCGTTGGCCGATCTGGCCGAGGGGCTGAACCGCGGCTGGGGCAATTGGGACTCACGCTCGATCATGCTGTGCCAGTTGGAACGCGCCGGCGTGAAGATCGAGGTCGATCCGCAAAGGTTGGCCGAAGCATTGGATAACAAGGCGAAGAACGGCTGACGCTGCGTCTGCGGTCATCGTCACCGACCTTCTTTGTCATTGCGAGGCCGTTTGGCCGAAGCAATCTCCCCCGGGGAGATTGCTTCGGCCAAGCGGCCTCGCAATGACAGCGGCCTCGCAATGACGGAGGGGGCGGCGGGGCCCCTCATCGGCGACTGCCCGCGCTACGTCACCGCCTGCCGCACCGCGAACCGATCCTCGCGCCACTCGCCGCTCTGCATCACGTCGCGCAGCGCGGCGACCGCACTCCACACATCCACGTACCCCACATACAATGGCGCAAGTCCGAACCGCAGCACGTCCGGCGCGCGGAAATCGCCAATGACGCCGCGCGCAATCAGCGCCTGCATGATCGCGTAGCCATCGGGATGCGCGAACGACACCTGGCTGCCGCGCCGCGCATGCTCGCGCGGCGTCAGAACCCGGAACCCCTGCCCCGCGCATTCCTGGTCCACCAATGTCATGAAAACGTCAGACAGCGCCAGCGACTTTGCCCGCATCGCATCCATCGGCGCTTCGGTCAGCAGATCCACGCCGACTTCCAATGCTGCAAGGCTCAACACCGGAGGCGTGCCGACCACCGCCCGGGCGATACCCTCGGCGGGTCTATAGTCAGGCGCAAACGCGAACGGATCGGCATGCCCCAGCCATCCAGTCAGCGGCATGCGCAACGCCGCATGCAGCCGCTGCGCGACGGATAGAAACGCAGGAGCGCCAGGCCCGCCGTTCAGGTACTTATATCCGCAGCCTACCGCGAAATCGACGTCGTCCGCGGCAATCTGCAGCGGCACGGCGCCAACCGAATGCGACAGGTCCCACAGCACCAGCGCGCCCGCATCGTGCGCGGCACGAGTCACCGTCGCCATGTCTTGCATCGCGCCGGTCCGATAGTTGACGTGGGTCAGCATCAGCACGGCCACGTCATGACCTAGCGCGCCGACCGGATCGGCCACGGCGCGCAAAGAGTGGCCGCGCGACAGCAACGCCGCCAAACCTTGTGCGATATACAGGTCGGTCGGGAAGTTGCCATCCTCCGTCAGGATCTGCGAGCGGCCGGGGCGCAACGCCAAAGCGGCTGACAGCAGCTTGAACAAATTCACCGAAGTGGAATCGGCGACAACCGTGCTGCCCGGACCAGTACCGATCAGCCGGCCGATTTTGTCGCCAACCCGCAGCGGCATGCCGATCCAGTCATGCGTATTCCAGGCGCGGATGAGCGATTCGCCCCACTCGCGCGTCACGACATCGGCGACGCGCGCCGGCGTCGCTTTCGGCAACGCGCCAAGCGAATTGCCATCCAGGTAGATCACGCCATCCGGCAGGATGAAGCGTTCCCGAAATGCCGCCAGCGGATCCGTGCGGTCCAGCGCAGCCAGGTCGTCGCGCGTGAGCATCAAGTCGCGCTCAATCATCCTTCTGCAGCACCACCCCCGCGGTCGTGCCACCATCGACCACCAACGTCTGGCCGGTCACGAACCGTCCGGCATCGGCGGCCAGGAACACCGCGGCGCCGGCGATCTCGTCCGGTTCGCCGATGCGCTGCAGCGGCACGTCACGCGTCGCCTTGCGATAGCGCACCGGATCGGTCCACAGCGCCTTGGCAAAATCGGTGCGAACAAGGCCCGGCGCGATGGCGTTCGCCCGCACGTTCCTCGGCCCCCACTCCACCGCGACGTTGCGCGCCAACTGCATGTCGGCCGCTTTCGAAATTCCGTACAGCCCCAGCGACGCCGACCCGCGCAGCCCGCCGATCGAGGAAATGATGATGAACGACCCACCGCCACGCTCCGCCAGATGCGGGCACACCATGTTCGCCAGCCAGAAGTTCGACCGTACGTTAGCCCCCATGACGCGTTCATAAACTTCGTCCGACGCGCCCGTCGCGGGACCCAGGTACGGATTGACCGCGGCATTGCTGACGACAATGTCGATGCCGCCCCACAGCGCGATGGTCTTGTCCACCAGCGCCTGCAATTCCTCCTTGCGCGCGATGTGACACGGAATCACCGCGGCCTCGCCGCCGCGTTCGCGAATGGCGACGGCGACTTCCTCGCACGCATCGGCCTTTCGGCTGGAGATGACCACCTTCGCGCCTTGTTCTGCCATGCGCTCGGCGATGGCGCGGCCGATGCCTTTGCTGGAGCCGGTGACGATCGCGACCTTGCCGGTCAGATCGAACAGGGAGGGCATGGAGATTCCTCTGTGCTTGGCGGGATGGTTACTGGTGAGTATGCTGTGCCTGAGGGAACGTCAATCGGGCCGGAAAGAACATGTTGAGCAAGCGCACGACCGTCTATCGCCACGCCGAACTTCGCCGGCTGCTGCATCCGCAAAGTGTCGCGGTGATCGGCGCGTCGGCACGCGCCGGATCGTTCGGCGAACGGGTACTGTTAAACCAGCAGAATTATTCCGGGCGCACCTATCCGGTGAACGCGCGCTATGACCGCATCGGCGACGCGGTGTGTTATCCGTCCGTCACCGCCCTGCCGGAGGTGCCGGACTGCGTTGTGATCACCGTGGCACGCGACGCGGTGGAAGAGATCGTGCTGGACTGCGTCAAGATCGGCGTCGGCGGCGTGATCATCTTTGCGTCCGGCTATTCCGAAATGGGCCGTCCCGACCGCATCGAGGCACAGGAACGCCTAGCCGCCATCGCGCGCGAATCCGGCGTGCGCATCGTTGGCCCCAACTGCATCGGCGTGGTGAATGCGGTGCTGGATTCGCGCATCACCTTCATGAACATCACGCCGATCCCGCCGCCACGGCAACACGCTGTCGGCATCATCAGCCAGTCTGGCGCGCTGGGCATGGCGCTGGCACAGGCGGTGGTGCGCGGCGCGTCATTCAGCCACGTGATGACGTCGGGCAATTCGTGCGACGTCGATATGGCGGATTTCGTCAGTTATCTGGCCGACGATCCCGCCTGCGCCGCCATCGCCTGCGTGTTCGAAGGCATGGCCTCACCGGAGCGGTTGTTGTTAGCGGCGGAGTATGCCTGGCAGAAAGACAAGCCGCTGATCGTCTATAAGATGGCGACGGGCGAGGAAGGCGCCGCTGCGGCTATGTCGCACACCGGGTCGCTCGCCGGCTCGCACGCGGCGTATCGCGCGGTGTTCCAGCGTGCCGGCGCGGTGCTGGTGGAAAGCTTCGAGTCGCTGGTGGAGACTGCGTCTTTCTTCGCCAAGGCACCACCGCCCAAGGCGAAGGGCGCGGCGATTGTGTCCGCCTCGGGCGGCGGCGCGATCATGGCCGCCGACCGTGCGGAGCAACATGGCGTGCCTCTGCCGCAACCAGGCGAAGCGCTGCACGAAATCCTCACCACGCGCATTCCGGATTTCGGTGCGGCGCGCAATCCGTGCGACGTGACCGGGCAGATTCTGAACGACCCGGAATCGCTGAACGTATGCGCCGGCGCGTTCCTCGCCGATCCGCAATACGCCACGCTGGTGGTGCCGATGACCTACGGCTACGCCGCGTCGGCACAGCGCATCCCAGTCTATGACCGGCTGGCACGCGAGAACGGAAAGATCGTCTGCATCGCCTGGCAAGCCGAATGGCTGGAAGGTCCGGGTGTAAAGGAAAGCGAAGAATCCGACCACGTCGCCTTGTTCCGATCCATGAGCGCCTTGTTCGCCGCATTGGCCGCATGGACGTGGCGGGCGGAAAAACGTGCGGCGCAGCATGAAACGATCCCGCTCACGCCGGAGGCGACGCGCCATGCCGCGCGTGCGCTAATCCACGAGGCTGGCGGCCGCACGCTGACCGAACGCGAAGCCAAGACCGTGCTGGCGCTGTACGGCGTTCCGGTCGTGGGAGAACAACTGACACACGATCCGGAAGATGCGGTGAACGCCGCAGCTTCGCTCGGCTATCCAGTGGTGCTGAAAATTGAATCTCCCGACCTGCCGCACAAGACGGAAGCGGGCGTGATCCGACTGAACCTGCGCGACGCCGACGACGTACGCGCAGCGTATGACGCGGTGATGGCGAATGCCGATGCAGTTTCGCCCCCGCCACGCATCAACGGCGTGCTGGTGCAGCCGATGGTCCCGCAGGGCATCGAAATGGTGGTCGGAGCGCGCGTCGATCCGCTGTTCGGTCCGCTGGTTGTGGTCGGGCTCGGCGGCATCTTGGTGGAGCTGTTGAAGGACACTGCGCTGGCACCCGCACCCGTGACGCATCGGGACGCTCTGGCGTTGCTGGGCGAACTCAAGGGCGAACGGCTGCTGCGCGGGTTCCGCGGCATGGAGCCGGTCGATCTCGACAAATTAGCAGATGTGATCTGTCGTGTTTCGCGCTTCGCCGCGGACCAACGCGACGCGATCAGCGAACTCGATCTGAATCCGCTGATCTGCGCCGGCGACCGGATCACCGCGGTGGATGCACTGATCGCGCCAGTAAAACGCTGATGCGAGTCGCCGTTGTCGGCGCAGGCATTGTCGGCGTTTGCTGCGCGCTGCACCTGCAGCACCAGGGCCATGACACAACGGTGATAGATCCGCGCGCGCCCGGCACGGCAACATCATTCGGCAACGCCGGCGGAATCGTCACCGGGGCCGTCGTCCCCAACAGCACGCCGGCGCTGCGCCGCGACCTGCCGCGCATCCTGTTCGATCGCAACAGCAGCGTCCGGTTGCGCTGGTCCTATCTGCCGAAACTTGCCCCGTGGCTGCTGCGCTTTTTGCGCGAGGGCAGCGACGCGCGGGTGCGGCAGATCGCTCAGGCGCTGCAGCCACTGGTCTCCGGCGCCTATGAAGCGCATCGCGAGCTGATCGCTCTGTCGGGTGCGGACGGAATCGTGCGGCCGGTCGGCTGGTTGAAGGTCTATGAAAACGAGGCATCCTACACTGCCACAGCCTATGATCGCGAAATCATGACGGCGAACGGCGTGCGTTTCGAAACACTCAACGCCGATGAAATTTTCCAGTTGGAGCCAGGCCTGGCGCGGCGCTTCGTCAGGGGGCTGTTTCAACCCGACAGCGCATTCGTCTCCTCACCCTACAGGCTGACGGAAGCTTATGCCGCACAGTTCGTCCGATTGGGCGGCACGATCTTGCAGGATCGCGTGCGCGGCGTAACGCCATCCGACGGCATGGTGGAACTCGATTGCGAACGCGGTTTCATGCGTTCCGATACGGCGGTCATCGCCGCCGGCGCATGGTCCAAGCAACTGGCCCGACAGCTTGGCGACCGCGTGCTGTTGGATACCGAGCGCGGCTATCACCTCAACATCGACAGCCCCACGACGCTGCGCCGTCCCGTCGTCTTCCCAGAACATGGCTTCGTGCTGGCACCGATGCAGGACGGCGTACGGCTGACCAGCGGTGTCGAGCTCGCCGGGATCGACGCACCACCGGACTTCTCGCGCATCCGCCGCCTGTTACCGTACGCGCAGCAGATGCTGCCGGGGATGTCAGAAAAGGTAACGCGACAATGGATGGGGTATCGCCCGTCAACCCCCGACTCGCTTCCGGTGATCGGTCCGTCGCCGCATGCGCCGCGCGTGTTCTATGCGTTCGGCCACCAGCATCTCGGCCTGACGCTGTCGGCGATCACCGGCCGGCTGGTGACGGCACTGGTCAGTGGCCGAGTGCCGGGCATCGACCTCACCCCGTATCGCGTGGGAAGGTTCTGAAGCGGACAACGAAAGGCGCCGACGATGGCAATGGAATTCCCGGTCTCCGGACTGGAGCATGAAGCGGAGATCGTGGTGGATCAGTGGGGCATCCCGCATATCCGGGCGCAATCCCAGCATGACGTGTTCTTCGCCCAGGGCTTCAACATTGCGCGCGACCGTTTGTTCCAGATCGACCTGTGGCGCAAGCGCGGACTGGGGCTGATGGCCGCGGATTACGGGCCCGGCTTCCTGGCACAGGACCGCGCTGCTCGGTTGTTCCTGTATCGCGGCGACATGGATACCGAATGGGCCGCGTACGGCAACCCCACCGCGCACGCGATCTGCACTGCGTTCGCCGCCGGCATCAATGCATTCATCGACGCCGCGGGCAAAGATTCGACGCTGCTGTCGCCCGAATTTGCCGCCATGGGCATCGCGCCGCAGTGCTGGCGCGCCGAGGACGTAGTGCGCATCCGCAGCCACTCACTGTGCCGCAACGTTGAATCCGAAGCGATCCGCGCGCAGGTCGCCGCACGCGCGGACGTGGATACCGACCGCCTGCGCCGCTCCATTGAGCCGGAATGGACGGTGCGCATCCCCGAGGGATTGAACCCAGCCGACATTCCGCCCGAAGTGCTGGATGTATATTGGCTCGCCACGGCACAGCCCGACATCAGCCCGGAGCGGCTCGCCGCGAAGCCGCAGGATGCATGGCGGTGGACCAAGGTGAACGACTACGACGAAGTGAAGCTGGACGCCGAATCGGAAGGCTCCAACAACTGGGTCATCGCCGGGTCGCGCACCGAGACCGGGCGGCCGATCCTGGCCAGCGATCCGCATCGTACCTACACGATGCCGTCGATACGGTCTGTCGTGCATCTGACCTGTCCGGGACTGGATGTTATCGGCGCGACCGAGCCGCCTACGCCTGGCGTATTCATCGGCCACAATGACAGGATGGCGTTCGGCCTGACTATCTTCCCGATGGATCAGGAGGATTTGTACGTTTACGAGACCAACCCCGCTGATCTGGACCAGTACCGCTACGGCGACGGCTGGGAGCGCATGCGTGTCATCGAGGAAAGCATCGCGGTGCGCGGCATGCCGGACCAGCGCGTCACCCTGAAGTTCACACGGCACGGACCGGTCGTGCACGAAGATCATGCGAAGCGCCGCGCCTTCGCGATCCGCTCGGTGTGGTTCGAGCCTGGAACGTCGGCATATATGGGCCGGCTCGCGTACATGACGGCACAATCCGTCGCCGACTTCGGCAGCAAGCTGGGTGCGTGGTCGGCGCCGACGGTCAACATGATTGCCGCCGACACGACGGGTCAGATCGGCTGGTTCGCCGTTGGCAAAGCGCCGCGGCGGCCGAACTGGGATGGGCTGCTGCCGGTGCCCGGTGACGGCCGCTACGAATGGGACGGCTTTCATCCATTGGCAGACCTGCCGCGCAGGATCAATCCGCCGCGCGGGTTCGTTGCCACTGCAAACGAACAGAATATGCCGACGGATTATCCGTGGCGGGAGCGGAGGCTGGGGTTCGAGTGGGCGGAGCACTCGCGATCGAGGCGCGTGCACGCAGTGTTGGACGCGCAGCCGCGTCACACGCTGGCGGATTCGATGGCGCTGCAATGCGATGTGCTGTCAACACCGGCGGAACGGCTCGGCCGGTTGATCAACGGCATTACGCATGTGGCGGGGGATCTGGCAACGGCACTGCGGATGCTGCGCAACTGGGACCATCGCTTGCAGCCCGGTTCGGCCGCGGCGGCATTGTTCGAGATCTGGTGGGTGAAACATCTGAAGCCGGCAGTGGTCCGCGGCCAGGCGCACGATCCGGTGCTACGGTCGCTGCTGTCGCCTGGCGACAATGAAACCGCGCTGGCGATGTTAGAGAATGCGGATCCGGCGCTGCTGGATGTGCTGTTGCCGGACACGCTGGAGTCGGCGTTCGCCACCTGCCGCGAGTTGCTCGGCGCCGATCCAGCAGCGTGGCGCTGGGGGCATCTGCACCACGGCTATTTCGCGCACCCTCTGACGCGCGTCGCGGGTGGGGCGGAAATCCGCGACGTGGGGCCGCTGGCGATCGGTGGCTCGGGCTCCACGCCAATGAACACGACATACCGGGCGACGGATTTCCGCGCGACGGTCGGCGCGTCTTTCCGCGTGGTGATGGACGTGGGGAACTGGGATGCGGCTCAAGTGATCAACACGCCAGGCCAGTCGGGCGATCCTCGGTCGCGGCACTATGACGACATGGCGCCGCTTTGGGCACGCGGGGAATATGTGCCGATGGTGTTCTCGCGCGAAGCGGTCGATGCAGCGGCGAGAGAGAGGATAACGCTGCGTCCGCTGTGATTATGATGGTGCGTCCGCCACGACCCGGCTCGACCTCGCCATGACGGACGGACGGGTGCGGCAGTGACGCGGCGATCATCCACCGGCCGCGGATCGGCGCTGAACAGCGTCTTCCACCGACAGGAACACGTGCTCCGCGCCAAGCGCGTCCAGCAGTCCCGCCCGCCGCGCCTGGGCTTGCGCGCGCTCCGATGACAGGCGCGCCAGTGCGACTTCGATCCCGCGTTCGCGCAACGCCGCAATCTCGTGCTGCAGCATCAGCGATCCCGTGTAGTCGATATCGATGATGCCGCTCGCCTCGATGACCACCAGGCGCACCGGCGCAGCAGCACCCGCGATCGCCTGTGCCAGCCGCGTCCGCACGAACGCCGCGTTGGTGAAATTCAGCGGCGCGGACGGTGCGAACACCAGCACGCCCGGAACGTGCTCCTCCCGGTGCTCGCCATTCGGTGGCCACCACACCGTCGTGCCCGCCGCGCGCACCAGCTCGACGCATAACGGACGCGCCACGCCGTAGAAGCTTTGCAGCAGCGACAGCACGATCGCAGCGAACACGCCCTCCTGGATTGGCAGCGCGATCACCAGCACGGCCGCGGCGCCCACCTGCAGAATCTCCAGGCCGCCGTAATGCAGGATGCGCAGCATCTCGCGCAGCCGGAACAAGCGCAGCGCAACCGCCAGCAGCAGTCCGGCGAGCGCGGCGTGCGGCACGAATGCGAACATGCCGCTGCCGCCCAGCAGCAGCGCCACCGTAATGGCAACCGCGACCACACCGGCGAGTTGTGACGTTCCTCCCGCCTGCACCACCACGGCGGTGCGTGGCGGGCTGGCATCCACGGCGAAACTTCCCAGCGCCGCCGCGAGAATATTCCCCGCGCCCACCCCGCCGAAATCGCGCGCAACATGACGCGGCCCGTCCGGTTGCGAGGGAAACGCCCGCAGCACCGCCGCCGTCTGCACCATGCACACCAGCGCGACGATCAGCGTCAGCGGCAGCAGCCGCAGCACGTCAGCCGGGTGCAGCAACCCGATCGGCGGATGCGGCAGCGACACCGACAACGCCCCGACCACATCGATGCCGCGGCCGCGCAAATCGAACGCCGCGGTAGCCACGGCAGCCAACCCCACCGAAAGCAGCGCGCCTGGCAGCCGAGGCATCAGGCGCTCGGTCAGCCGCGTTGTCAGCAATACGAACGCGCCGATGCCAATGGCGATGGGATTGGCCCGCGGCAACGCGTGCCACATCGCAGCAGCCTGCGACACAAGCGATCCGGCAGCGCCCGCGACGCCCAGCACCGACGGTAACTGGCCGATGACGATATGCACCGCGATGCCGGCGAGAAATCCGGTCACGACCGGGATCGAGAGCAGGTCGGCGATCCACCCCGCCCGCAGCACCGCCGCGGCGATCAGCACCACGCCCACCATTGCCGCCAGCAATGCGGCCAGCGCCGCATAATCCGGCGTCCCGGCGATCGCGAACACCGCCAGCCCGCTGGCGAAGATCGGCGCGATCGTGGAATCCGCGCCGGCGGACAGAAACCGGTTGGTGCCGAAAAGCGCGAATCCGGCGGTGCCGGCGACGAAGGCGAACAATCCGGCCTCGGGCGGCATGCCGGCAAGGCGCGCGGTGGCGAGTTGCTCGGGAATCGCAATCGCCGCCAGCAGCAATCCGGCCAGTGCGTCCTGTGGAATCGCGCGGGTCATGGACAAACGTCGCATGCACGTTAGCGTGGCGAAAGGAGGAGGAGGCAAACGATGAGTATGGTCCAGGAACTGCTGCGTCCCGCCGCCGACAGCGATGCGCCCGCCGAACGCCGCCGCAGCCTGATCCCGCATCCGGTGGTCATGATGATCCTCATCATCGCCGCGGCCGTGCTGCTAAGCTGGGTAATTCCCTCGGGCTTGTTCAATCGCCTGCCGAACGGCCATGTCGTGGCGGGCACCTATCACGAAATTCCCAAGCAGTTGTCTCTGGACGCGTTGCTGCTGCCGCACCGCAGCACACCGAAGACCGCATGGCCCGCACCGGTCATCGCAGTGGCCACGTCGATCCCCGCCGGCATGGTCGCCGCGGCCGGGCTGATCTTCATGATCATGTTCCTGGGCGGCATGTTCGGCGTGCTGCGCACGTCGGGTGCGCTCGACGCGGGGATGGAGCGGTTGCTGTCGGTCACCGGCGGCAACGTCTATCTGCTGGCGCCGGCGCTGATGATCGCACTGTCGGCCGGCAGCACTTTCCTCGGGCTGATCTCGGAATATCTTGTGCTGATCCCGATGATGCTGGTGCTGGCGGAAAAGTTGAAACTCGGGCCGCTGTTTGCCGTCGCGCTGGTCGCGATCCCGGCGAAGATCGGCTACCTCGCATCCGTCACCAATCCGCTGCCGCTGGTGATCGCGCAGCCGATCGTCGGCGTGCCGGTGTTCAGCGGCGCGGGATTCCGGCTGGTGCTGTGGATCGTGTTCCTCGGCCTGGGCATGGCGTACTTGCTGTATAACGTGAAGCGCAGCGGCTTCTCGCGCGCCGACGCCGGCTTCCACGCGCCGAAACTGTCGGGCCGCGACGTGGCGGTGCTGTCCGCCGTCGGCCTCGGCATCATCCTGATCGTCTATGGCGCCAACAATCTGCACTGGCGCAATCCGGAACTGTCGGCGTTCTACATCGCGCTGGGGTTCATCATCGCGGCGATAGCAGGCATGTCGGCCGAGCACGCGGCGGAGGCGTTCATCGATGGCATGAAGAGCATGATGCTCGCGGCACTGCTGGTCGGCCTGGCCGGCGCGGTGGAGGTGGTGCTGAAGGAATCGCTCGTGCTGGACACGATCATCAACGACCTGGCGGCGGTCGCGGCCCACCAGGGATCGGTGATGGTGGCAGAGGCGCTGGTCGGCATCGAGATCATCCTCGACGTGCTCATTCCATCGACCAGTGCCAAGGCGGCCATTTCGATGCCGATCCTGTGGCCGATCGCGCAGCTTACCGGCGTGTCAGGGCAGACGACGGTGCTGGCGTACCTGGTCGGCAACGGGCTCACCAACATGGTGACGCCGACATCCGGCATGCTGCTGGCTTATCTGGGAACCGGGCGCGTGCCATACGGCACCTGGATCCGCTTCATCCTGCCGCTATGGCTTGTGTTGCTGGCGCTGTCGCTGCTCGCCGCGGCGATCGCGGTGTGGATCGGATATTAGGGGGCCGTTGTCAGCGAAGCGCGAGTCGCCGTGCAGTTTCTGTCATTGCGAGAAGCGAAGCGACGCATGTCATTGCGAGAAGCGAAGCGACGAATGTCATTGCGAGAAGCGAAGCGACGAAGCAATCTCGTGCGTGAGAAGCCGAGGAACGCTCATCACGCACGAGATT
>DASXFW010000301.1:0-39527 GCA_036489395.1 Acetobacteraceae bacterium
GGGAGGGGTTGGGGGAGGGGTCGATCTGTACGTTTTGACCCCTCCCCCAACCCCTCCCACAAGGGGAGGGGAGACCTGTGACCTACGCTCCGCACGGTGGTCAACTCGCAATGACGCAAATCAACCTTCGTACGCCAGCACCGTCAGCCCGCCGTTTGTGTCGCTCACATACAGCGTGCCATCCGCCGCGGCGAACACGTCGGTTGACTGCACCACGCGTTCCGCGCCCGGCCGGATATCCACCACGCGCTGCGGCGCATCCGGCACGAAGTACCCGACCTCCTTCGGCTCATGCGCCGTACTGATGTCGAACGCCCGCACGCCTGCATTGTGATACGTGGCGAAGATGAGATCCTCGCTCTGGAACGACCCAGGCCGGTTCTCATGCAGATTGTGCGGCCCGAACTTGCCGCCCTTGTTGCAGAAATCCTCGCCCTGCGGCGTCGGCAGCGTCGCGATCGTTACCGGATTGTCCGGCGCGCGCACGTCCAGCACCCATGTATAGGCGAGCCCCTTCGCGCAGCGATTGCTCGTCGCCTCATCCGCGACCACCGCCAGCCCGCGCCCCGGCAGCGGCAGTGGCGTGTGCGTTCCGCCGGCATAGGGCGGCGACCAGTTGACGTGCGACAACAGCTTCGGCGCCACCGGATCGCTCAGGTCCATCACGGTGAGCCCGCCGTCGCGCCACGCGGCATAGCCGAGATCGCCGGCGGTGATCATGTGATGCAGCGCGACGCGACGCCCATCTCCCCAGCCCGGCGTTTCGCCGGCAGCACGATGCATGCCCGGCAGCCACCACCGGCCGACAAGCTCCGGCTTCGTCGGATTCTGCATGTCGATCACCGCCAGGATGTGATCGATGAACCCGTCGAAATGCGCCGACGCGTACGCATATCGCCCGCCAACCCACCAGATGCGATGCAGGCCGATACCCTCGATCGGCATGAACCCGATCTCACGCGGTGCCGCCGGGTTGACGAGGTCGAACACCCGCATGCCGGCGGCGAAACTCCGCTCCCGCTTGCTGAAACTGTCCGCCAGCGAGCGGCCGAAATAATCTTGCTCTTTCTCGTATTGCTGCAACGCCCAGACGTTCGCCGCATTGACCGCCAGCAGCAGTCCGTCATGCACCTGGATATGACTGGCGCGGGTATTCGGCGGACATGCAATGAACTGCACCGGATTCGGCGCGCGCGGATCGGCCACATCGATCACCGTGATGCCATCGGAGAACATGTGCCCGACATACGCATGGCCGCGCGCCGCCATCACCTGCACGCCATCCGGGCGGCCGCCCTGATCGGTATGCCCCAGCAAGCGGATGCGATGCGCCGTGCTCATGCGTGTTCCCTCCTGGTTGCGTGCAGCCTATCACCAGTCGGATGGCGACAGCAGGTGCCGGGTCGGTTTGTCGGGGGACTCTGCGAGGTGACACAGACTGGCCAGGCCGGGGCATGGTGCCCGCTACTCCGACCGGTGCTGGCGCGCGCGTGTTGTCGTCCGCCAACAGCGAGCGTAGCGTTTTGGTCCTGATGGTTGGCCGCCTGTCGGTCGGACAACCGATGCCGGCCGAAAGGAAAGACGATGAAAGTTCGTTTCGGTGTGTCCGTGTTGAGCGGAACAGCGTTTCCCCACCGAAGGGATTTGGACAAGTTGGCGGAGCTGGTCCGCATTGTTGACGGATCCGGGGTCGAGTTCATCGGCACCAACGACACCAGCTTCATCGGCGGCGACGCCTATGTCCGCACGACACTCATCGCGCAAACGGCACGTAATGCCCGCGTGGGCATTCATCCGACCAATCCGTTGACTCGCGAGCCGCAGATCATGGCGGCTTTCCTCGCCTCGATCGACGCGATGACCGAGGGCCGGGCCTTCATGGATATCGGCAGCGGAGACAGCGCGGTTTACAATATCGGCCTGGTGCCCGCGAGCCGCGCCAAGATGGAGGACTACATCGCCTGCGTTCGCGATCTGATCGCAACCGGCGAGGGCACTTACGACGGCCGGCCGCAGCGCGTGCGCTGGCACCACCAGGCGGTGCGCGACCGCATCCCGATCACGCTTTGTGCGGAAGGACCCAGGACGTTGCATCTCGGTGGGCGTATCTGTGATGGCGTGATCGCCGGTACCGGCCTGTTGCCGGAGGTGATTTCAGACACCATCGAGCGGGTCGCCGAGGGTGCCAGGGAAGCGGGTCGCGACCCATCCCAATGCGAAGTCTGGTTCACCACCCGCTCGTCGCTCGACGCCGACAGGGGCAAGGCAATCGAGCGTATCCACGCGTCCGTGTCCTCGATCCTCAACCACTCCATGCGGTTCGGTCTCGAGGGCAAGAATGTGCCTGGCCAGCTACGGGCCAAGGTCGCAGAATATGTCGAGGGTTACGAACTGTATGACCACGTGCTCCAGGCTGGGCGCAATCCGAAGCGTATGGCCGAGTTGGGACTGACCGAATATGGACTGGAACGGTTCGCTCTCGCAGGCAACGTGAACGATTGGATCGAGCGCATTGGCGAACTCGCCGAAGCGGGAGCCACACGGCTCTGGTTGAGCACGGAATCTGGCGACCTCGACCGCCAGATCCATTACATGAAAGTGTTCACCCAGGAGATCATGCCGCATTTCCGATAGCGTCCAGCTTCCATCCAACCTGGGCCGCATCCGACACAGAAGCGGTCTGCGCAAGCCGCCCTCCGGCTTGTCCAGGGATTGGCGGTCGCGAGATTTGGGTGATAATCCTGAAGCAATGCGATCGCAGAAACTACGTCCCCGCGTGCCTGGGATATTTCGGCGCGCACACGGCCGATCGCGACACGCCATACGGGACACCACACCGGGTCAAGGAGAAACCTCATGCCGTTCTACGAAAAAGGCGACGTCCGCATCCATTACGAAGAGGCCGGCTCCGGCTTTCCGCTGCTGGTCATCCCCGGCGGCGGATTGAACTCGACGGTCGCGGGTCTGGCGACCAAGAGCCACCCGTTCAACCCCTTCGACGAATTCAAGGACGAATTCCGCGTGATCTCGGCGGATCTGCGCAACGCAAAGGGGGGCGAGTCGTCAGGCCCGCTCGAGACCGACCGGCCGTGGGACGCCTTCACCGACGATCAGATTGGCCTGATGGATCACCTTGGCATTCGCGAATTCCTGGTGCTCGGCTTCTGCATCGGCGGTCCCTTCATCTGGAACATGTTGCAGCGCGCCGGCGACCGCGTCATCGCGGCGGTGCCGGCGCAGCCCAGCGGCTGGCGCCCTGAAATGCCCACCCTTTCGTACGACAACAACATGAAAGGCTGGGGTCCGGAACTGTGCGCCCGCCGGCCCGACATCACGATGGCGATGGTCGATAAGTTCCTCACCAATATGTACAGCGCCCGCGCCGACTTCGTTTACACTGTGTCGCGCGATTTCGTGCGCGGCTGCCAGACGCCGATCCTGGTGTTGCCAGACGACGTGCCGGCGCACCCCTATGCTGTCGCAATGGAAACCGTGCGTCTCGCGCCGAACGCGCAGGTGAGCCTGTACCCGTGGAAGGACACTCCGGATAAGATCCCACTGGCGGTGCGCCATGTTCGCACATTCCTGCGGGCGTATCGGCCCGCGATGGCAGCGCGAACCATGGCGGCCGCCGCCCAGTAGTACCGGAGGCCGGGCAAACACCCACCCGTCATGGCCAGGCCATGACGGGTGGGCATCGGTTGCGCCAACGCTCCGCAGCCCTTCCGAAACTTGGTATTAGTCGCTGGCCGCGCCGTGCGCGCTGACGCCCGGCCGACCGTTCGGCAACCATCGCGGTCAACGGCGCACGCGCCGTGCCGTGGCAGCGCGGGCAGGTCAGCAACGACATAAAGGTATGACCGGTGGAAAGAACGGCTCTGGTCCTCGGGGCGGGTATCGTGGGCGTCTCGGTAGCGCTGCACCTGCGCCGCCGAGGCTGGGATGTCGTGCTGATTGACCGCCAGGGACCCGGCGAGGGAGCCTCGTTCGGCAATGGCGGGCTGATCCAGCGCGAAGCGGTCTATCCGCATCCGTTTCCGCGCGCGCTCGCCGAACTGCGCCGCATCGCGCGCAATCGCGCGGTGGACGTTGCCTATCATCCGTTGGCGCTGCCCGGCCTTGCCGCACCTCTGCTGCGATACTGGTGGCACTCGGCGCCCGAGCGTTATGCGCGCGCGGTGCTCGGCCACGCTCGCCTGATCGCAACGTGCCTTGACGAGCACATGGCTCTGGCGCGCGAGGCGGAGGCAACGGAGCTGCTGCGTCCCATCGGCTGGCTGCAGGTCTACGGCACGGCGGCGGGCCTGGAACATGCAATGTCGAAGGCCGATGCGGCGCGGCGCGAGTTCGGCGTCAATTCTGTCGCGCTCGATGGTCCTGCCCTCGCCCAGGCAGAGCCGCATTTGCTGGCCGAAAAGCTGGGCGCGATCCACTGGACGGATCCCTACTCGGTCAGCGATCCGCACGCGCTGACCCTGGCCTATGCGCGCATGTTCGCCAGGGAGGGTGGCGTGATCGCGACCGGCGATGCAGGCGGCCTGCAACGCAGCGCCTCCGGTTGGCGGTTGCAGACGACGGACGGACCGATGGAGGCAGCGCATGCGGTGGTGGCGCTCGGTGCCGCGTCAACCGCGGTGACGCGCCGGTTCGGTTATGCGCCGCCGCTGTTTGGCAAGCGAGGCTACCACATGCACTACAGCTTGCGGGGCAACGCCATGCTGAACCGCCCGCTGCTTGACGCCGACGCAGGCTTCGCGCTGATGCCGATGCGGCGCGGGATACGCCTCACGACCGGCGTCGAGTTCGCCCGCACCAATGCGCCGCCGAGCCCGGTCCAGTTGGAACGGGCCGAGCCGGTCGCTCGGGCTTTGCTGCCGCTGGATCGCCGCGTCGATGACGCGCCTTGGATGGGGGTCCGTCCGGCTCTGCCCGACATGCTGCCGGCGATCGGCCGCGCACCAACCCACGACAATCTGTGGTGCGCCTTCGGCCATGCGCACCAAGGTCTGACGCTCGGTCCGTCCACCGGGCGGTTGCTGGCCGAGATGATGTCGGGTGAGGCGACGTTTCTGGATCCCGAGCCGTACCGGCCAAGCCGGTTCTAACCGCCACCGCCGGTCGCCTGAAATGCGGTTCGCGGTGCCTCCGAATGGAGCGGCCGCCGCCTCGGCGTGACATGGTCCGGAGGCTCGGAACCCGGTCGCCCAATCTTCCCGGATATCGCGAATATCCGAGTAAAGTTGTGGTGCTGCCGGGGAGGATTGAACTCACGACCTCCCCCTTACCAAGGGGGTGCTCTACCACTGAGCTACGGCAGCGCCGATACGGCTGAGGGCCGGCATATAGCGCCGGCTGCCGAAGCGGTGCAAGGCGCGCACTTGACCCGTCCGCCGGCCGCGCGATCCTCAATGCATGACCCAGAACGAACCCGCCAAACAGCCGCAGCCCACCGGCGGCAAGGCTCAGGCCAAAGTCGAGCGCCTCGCCCGCGAGGCCGCCGCGTTGCGCGCCAATCTTCGCAAACGAAAAGAACAAGCCCGTGCGCAGGCAGGAGCAGCGACGCAGTCGAAGCAGGACTGAGTACGGAGGCCGCGGTACCGCCTTCGGCATCGGCATCGCGTCAGTCCCGCGGCGACGCGGCGCGCGACAGGCGATCGTTGATCGCCAGTCCCAACCCGTTCGCCGGCACCGGCATGACCGCGATGCGCGACAGCCCGCGCCGCGCGACTTCGGCATCCAGCAGTCGCAGGCCAGTGAACAACCGGGCGGCCGCTTCGGTCGGATCGCCCCGTTCGCTTAGATTGAATGTAACGCCCGCACCCGGCAGCGGCGTTCCGAATGCCAACAGTGCTTCGTCCGGACCAACATCGCGCGCGTTCAGCCGCACCGCCGAGGCCGGCGCATAATGCGACGCCAGCATGCCCGGCGAGCGCAGCGCTCCGCCCGGCGCCTTGTCGGTGGACACCGCGCCGATCAGCGCTTCGATCGTCTCGAGCGTCACGCCACCCGGCCGCAGCAACCGCGGCCCCGGTCCCGCCAGGTCCAGCACCGTCGATTCCACACCAACCGCACAGGGCCCGCAGTCCAGCACGGCGTCGATGCGTTCACCCAGGCCATCGAAAACGTGCCGCGCTGTGGTCGGGCTGACCTGGCCGGAACGGTTGGCCGACGGCGCGGCGACCGGCCGCCCCAACGCCCGCAACAACGCCAACGCCACGCCGTGCGCCGGGACGCGCACCGCCAGCGTGTCGAGGCCCGCGCCCGTCAGCAGCGCCACGGGGCAATCGGGACGGCGCGGCAGCACCAGCGTCAGCGGCCCCGGCCACAGCACGGCCGCCAGACACCGCGCCGCGTCGTTCGGCACGACATGCGCGAAGGCCGTGTCCGCGTCGGGATAGTGGCAGATCAGCGGATTGAAGCGCGGGCGCTGCTTGGCGGCGAAGATGCGCGCCACTGCCTCGGCATTTGTCGCGTCGGCGCCCAGGCCGTAAACCGTTTCGGTGCCGAATGCGACCAGCCGGCCCGCCCGCAACAGCGCCGCGGCGCGGGCGATCCCCGTGTGATCGGCGCGCAGATACTCGGTCTCGATGCCGCACCCATCTTCCATCGCGGCAGGCAATAGCCGTGCTCCCCGCCGATGGCTACAGTCGCCCCAACACAGCGATCCCAGAGGAGTTCCCGCGCCATGCTCGAAATCGGCTTCGCCAAACCTGTGCTGCCCACCTCCGGCGCGGTGGTCCTGTTGATCGCCGAGGACGAGAAACCGAACGGTCTGTGGCAGCAGGCCGACACGGCAACCGGCGGGGCGATCGCTCGCGCCCTGTCCGTCGCGGAGTTCAAGGGCGGCAAGGGCAAAACCTGCACCATTCTGGCGCCCGGCGGCGACCTGACCCGCGTGGTCGCGGTCGGCCTGGGCAAGAAGGCCGAGCTGAACGCCCGCACCTTGCAGGACGCAGGCGGCAGCATCGCCGGGGCGGTGTCGCGCGATGCGTCCGCCGCCGTCGCCGCCGACGGGCTGTCCGCGGCGCAAGCGGCGGAGGTGGCGTTCGGTGCCGCGCTGCGAGCCTATCGCTTCGATCGCTACCGCACCAAAGAGAAGGCCGAGGACAAGCCGAAGCTCGCTGCTCTGTCGGTGCTGACCGCCGACCCCGCCGCCGCCGGCACCGCGTGGCAGCCGCTGTCCGGCGTCGCCAATGGTGTGTTCCTGACCCGCGACCTCGTCAGTGAGCCTGCCAACGTGCTGAACCCCGCCGAGATGGCAGAACGCTGCCGCAAGCTGGAAGCGCTGGGGGTAAAGGTCGAAGTGCTGGGCCCCAAGGAAATGGGCGAGCTCGGCTTCGGCGCGTTGCTCGGCGTCTCGCAGGGCAGCGTCAACGAACCGCGCATGGTGGTGATGCGCTGGGATAACGGCGGGTCGGCGAAGCCGGTGGCGTTCATCGGCAAGGGCGTGACGTTCGATACCGGCGGCATTTCCATCAAGGCGGCGGGCGGCATGGAGGACATGAAGTGGGACATGGCCGGCGCGGGTGCGGTGATCGGCCTGATGGGCGCTCTGGCCGGGCGCAAGGCGAAGGTGAACGCGGTCGGCCTGGTCGGGCTGGTGGAGAACATGCCGTCCGGCAGCGCGCAACGCCCGGGCGACGTGGTGAAGAGCTACTCCGGCCAGACAATTGAAGTGATCAATACGGATGCGGAAGGGCGGCTGGTACTGGCCGATGTCATTTGGTACTGCCAGCAGAAGTTCGATCCGCAATTCATGGTCGATCTGGCGACGCTGACCGGCGCGATCATCATCGCGCTCGGTCACGAACATGCGGGATTGTTTTCGAACGACGACGCGTTGACGGAAAAGCTGCTGGCAGCGGGCAAGGAGAGCGGCGAGAAGCTGTGGCGCATGCCGCTGGATGAGGCGTACGACAAGCAGATCAAGTCCGAGATCGCCGACATGAAGAACATCGGCGGCCGACCGGCCGGTTCGGTGACCGCGGCGCAGTTCATCAAGCGCTTCGTCAACGACAAGCCCTGGGCGCATCTGGACATCGCCGGTATGGCATGGTCGAGCAAGGACGCACCGACGGTTCCGAAAGGCGCCACGGCATTCGGCGTGCGGCTGCTCGATCGCCTGGTGGCCGCGCACTACGAGGGATGATCTCGACGCATCCGTCAGTGCGAACGGACCTCATCGTCATGGCCGGGCTTGACCCGGCCATCTGCGCACGATCGAGCGGGCAGACCGAAAAGCGACCCGATCAGTGGGAGAAGATGGCCGGGTCAAGCCCGGCCATGACGGTGGGCCGCGCATGACGGAGATGGGCTTCTACCACCTGACCCGCTCCGATCTGCGACAGGCGTTGCCGCAGCTTCTTTCGCGCACCCTGGCGTTCGGAAAACGCGCATTGGTACTATGCCCGGATGCAGAAGCCATCGCGGCGCTGGACCAATCACTGTGGCAGGCCGACGACCCGTGGCTGCCGCACGGAACCGCAGCCGACGACGATCCCGAGCTCCAACCCATCTGGCTCGCCACCGACGATACCGCCCCGAACAGCGCCCAATTCCTGTTCCTGGTAAACGGCGCCGCCACCGCGCGGCTCGACGCCTTCGACCGCGTCTTCGACTTGTTCGACGGCAACGACGAAGCAGCCGTCGCCGCCGCGCGCGAGCGCTGGACCGCGGGCAAGGCCGCGGGCCACGCGCTGACCTACTGGCAGCAAGGCCCACGCGGCTGGGAGAAGAAAGCCTAGTGCTGCGCTCCTGACGCTTCGATCCCGCTGTCATTGTGACCCGCTGTCATTGTGAATTGCCACTGGCCGGCGGCCGGCCCGCCCTGGATGAAACGCTCGGCGCTGCTCCCCCGTCATGCCGACGAAGGTCGGTATCCACGAGCGGCTCTGCTGCCCGCAGCACAGACGTGGATGCCGACCTGCGTCGGCATGACGAGGGAGGCGACCGTGCGACCGACCCATGGCTTGAATCGGCAGTTTCTTGTTTCTTCATCGGCCGCTCGCACGACACGCCCGCGAGATTGCTTCGCTACGCTCGCAATGACAGCTACCGAACGGCCATCGATCGCCAGCGCCGGAACACCGGCGTTTGGCCGCGACCGGCCGCGGGTCTAGGCTGCCCGCCAAACCAGCCACAGGACCGCATCCCATGACCGACTACCTCCGCAGCGGCATTTTCCTCGCGCCGTTCCACGACCTGTCGCAGAACCCCACGCTGGCGATGCAGCGCGACATGGAGCTGCTGGAGCACCTCGACCGCCTCAACTACCACGAGGCCTGGATCGGCGAGCACCACAGCGGCGGGTTCGAAATCATCGCCTGTCCGGAGATGTTCATCGCCGCCGCGGCGGAGCGCACGCGGCACATTCGCCTCGGCACCGGCGTGGTATCGCTGCCGTATCATAATCCGTTCATGCTGGCCGACCGCATGGTGCAGCTCGACCACATGACGCGCGGCCGCGCGATGTTCGGCGTCGGGCCTGGTTCGCTCGTGCACGACGCGAAGAAAATCGGCATTGATCCGGCGGACCAGCGGCGGCGGATGAATGAATCGCTCGATATCCAGATCGAGCTGATGCAGGGCAAGACGATCACCCGCAAGAGCGACTGGTTCGATCTGCAGGACGCGCGGCTGCAATTGCCGTGTTACTCGCAGCCGACGATGGAGCTGGCGGTCGCGGCGGCGCGCTCGCCGTCCGGCGCGCTGGCGGCGGGTCGGCACGGCATCGGCATGCTGTCGATCGGCGGCACCAGCACCGACGCGATGAACCATCACATCGAGAACTGGGGAATCTATGAGGAGCAAGCGCGGCTGAATGGGAAGGTCGCGGATCGAAAGAACTGGCGATTGGTGACTCTGCTGCACGTAGCGGAGACGCGCGAGCAAGCGCGGAAGAATGTCGAGTTCGGGCTGGTGAATTTCCGCGACTACTTCGACGACGTGGCGACATTCCCGATCGTGCCCGCCGGCATCACCGATCCATACAATTGGTTCGTCGAAAGCGGCGCCGCCTGCATCGGCACGCCCGACGACGCGATCGCCTTTATCGATCGTCTGCTCAAGGGCACCGGCGGCTTCGGCGTGATCATGGAGCTGGCGCAGAACTGGGCGGACTGGGAAGCGACAAAGCGCCACTACGAGCTGATGGCGCGCTACGTCCATCCGCATTTCCAGCGTTCCCGCGAATGGCGGCGCGAGAGCTACGACTATGCCAAGGCGCACCATGCTGACTTCGGCAGCCAGTCCGCCGCGGCCGTGCAGGCGGAGATCGACCGCCGGAAGCAGCGCCAGGCCGCGGAATAACGGCAATGGACCTGCAGGCGCTGGAGGACCGGCTGGCGATCAACGACTTGTTCGTGCGCTATGCGACGGCGCTGGATGCCGGCGATGTGGACACCATCGTCGGCTGCTTCGCCGAGGATGGCGCGCTGGAGAGCCCGGTCGTCGGCGTTTACAAAGGCCACGCCGGAATCCGCGAATTCGCGACGCGCTTTGCGAAGTTGCGCGAAGCCGGCACGCAGTTGCGGCACGTGCTGTCGAACCTTGCGGTGAAGCTGGATGGCGATCAGGCGCACGCAACCTGTTATCTGGTCACGATCCTGACCCGCGATGGCAAAAGCGTGCTGCGTCCGCCGGGACGGTATGAGTGCGAGCTGGTGCGGGTGCAAGGCAAATGGGTCTTCAAGTACCGGCTGGTGCTGGAAGATGCGAAGATGCCGCTGGAGGGAGTCTGATACTGTTGCGAGGTGAGAACCGTGCGCCTTCTGTCATTGCGAGGCCGCTTGGCCGAAGCAATCTCCTGGGAGATTGCTTCGGCCAAGCAGCCTAACGAGAAACAAGGCCTCCCCTCCCCTTGTGGGAGGGGTTGGGGGAGGAATCCAGGCGTACAAATCGACCCCTCCCCCAACCCCTCCCTCAAGGGGAGGGGAGAACCTACGCTGCGACCGTCACAGTTTCATCCAGGGCGGGTCGGCCACCGGCCAAGCGGCCTCGCAATGACAGTTAACCTTCGTGCCGTCATCGTTGACCAGGCTTATCCTGCCAGTTCCCGCCTGACGATCGCCGCGCCCTCCGCCATCGCCCGCAGCTTCCCGAACGCCACATCGCGGGGCAGGTACTTCATCCCGCAATCCGGCGCCGGCACCAGCCGCTCCGGCGCGACGAACTTCAGCCCCGCACGAATCCGCGCCGCCACCGCCTCGGCGGTCTCCACACCGTTATCGCCGAGATCCAGCACGCCCAGCATGATCGTCTTGCCGGAAAGCTCCTTCAGCACCCCCAGGTCCAGCCGAGGCTGCGCCGCCTCGATGGAAATCTGCTGCGCCACCGTATCGGCAAGCTGCGGCAGGAAGCTGTAGCCGCTCGGCTTGGTCTCCGACGGCACCACAGCCGCGTAGCCGAAGCACAGATGCACCACCGTCGGGCCCTCGATCCCCTCCAGCGCCCGGTTGATCGCGCGTATCCCGTACCGCGTCGCCTTCTCTGGCGACGTGCGCACCCACGGCTCGTCAAGCTGCACCACATCCACGCCCGTCGCCTTCAACGCCCGCAGCTCCTCATTGACAGCGACGGCATAGTCCATCGCCATCTCTTCCTCGTCCTTGTAGAATATATTCTGCGCCTGCTGCGACAACGTGAACGGCCCCGGCAGAGTGATCTTCGTCGCGCGATCCGTGTTGCGCAGCAGGAACTCCACGTCGCGCACTTCCACCGGTCCGCGCCGGCGTATCTTCCCCACCACCCGAGGCACCGGCGTGGTCCGCCCGCCGCGCGCTGCCACCATGCCCGGATGGTCCGCGTCGATCCCCTCCAGCGCCAGCGCAAACCGGTTCGAATAACTCTCCCGCCTCTCTTCCCCATCCGTAATGATATCGATCCCCGCCTGCTCCATCGCGCGGATCGCCAGCAGAGTCGCATCGTCCTGCGCTTGCTCCAGCAGCGGCTCGGGGATGCGCCACATGTCGTGCGCGTGTACCCGCGGCACACCGTGCGCGTGCAGCGTCGCGCGGTCCACCAGCCAGTCGGGCTGCGGATAGCTGCCCACCACCGTCGTCGGCAGCAGATGCGTCGGATAGGTCATCGTCGTGCGTCTCCCCTGGCCTCATTGTGCCGGTTGACGCATCGCAAAGCGCCCCGCATTGTCCGGCGGCGTTCACGTTACGGCCTTCGACGTTCAAGGACCAGCCATGGCGCTCAGCCGTTCGACCCGCGTCAACATCCTGATCGGCAACGGGCACTTTCTTTCGCACTTCTATTCGCTGTGCCTGCCGCCGTTGTTCCTGGCCTGGCAGGCAAATTTCCATATCAGCTTCGCCGAGTTGGGCCTCGCGGTCACGCTGATGTCCGTCATGGCGGCGGCGTTGCAGACGCCAATCGGATTCCTGGTGGACCGTTACGGCGCACGTACATTCCTGATCGGCGGCACGCTGCTGATGTCGCTGTCGCTGGCGCTGATGGGGCTGGCCACCAGCTTCTGGCAGATCCTGTTACTGGCGCCGCTGTCCGGCATCGGCAATGCGGTGTTTCATCCGGCGGACTACGCGATCATCAGCGGCTCGATCGATCGCGACCGCATGGGCCGCGCATTCTCCTGGCATACATTCAGCGGCACGCTGGGCTTTGCTGCAGGACCCCCGGTCATGGCCCTGCTGATCGCGACGATCGGCTGGCGTGCCGGCGTGCTGGCGGTAGGATTGCTGGGTGTGCCGGTGGCGATCTCGATCCTGCTGCAGAGCAGCGTGCTGAAGGACCAGGCGCGGCACGAGGCGCATCGCGAGGCGCCCGCCGTCGCCGGCCACGCCGTCCTGTTGTCGCGCACCATGCTGCTGTTCTTTGGCTTCTACCTGCTGGGGTCGATGGCCGGGTCGGGTTTGCAGGCCTGGTTGATCACCGTGCTGCACACCGTGAAGGGCATCGAGTTGGCCGCCGCGTCCGCTGCGTTGACCGCCTACATGCTGGGCATCGCGGTCGGTGTGCTGGCGGGCGGCTGGTTCGCCGACGGACATCGGCGGCTCGTTGCGATGATCGCCGTGGCCGCGATCATGACGTCGGCGGGTTTGCTGGTGCTGGTGGATTTGCTGCCGCTGCCCTGGTTCGGCGTGATCGGGCTGATGCTCGTCGCCGGCCTGGCCGGAGGATGCAGCCGCACGCCCCGCGACGTAATGCTGAAGGACGCGTCACCGCCGGGCCAGATCGGCAAGGTGTTCGGCTTCGTCAGTGCCGGCCTGCCGCTGGGATCGGCGCTGACGCCGGTACCGTTCGGCTTCCTGATCGACCAGCACCATCCGGAGCTCGTGCTAATTCTGGTGGCGGCAATCCTGCTGGGGAGCCTCGCGTGCATGGCCGGCGCCCGCATGTCGGCGCGCGAGGTGGCGGTGGCGGTGGCGGCAGAGTAATTCGGGCTGCGTGGTGGCGAGCCGCGCTATCAAATCGATCAGTAGTTCATCCACAGGCATTCCTGCCGCAGCCGCTTGATCGAGTGGCAATGCTTGACCGCTGCGTCGAAGCGCTGCCAGTCGTGATACAGCCGGTCCATCAGCGCGCAGCGATATCCGGACACGGCCACTTTGCCATGGGCAGCATGCAGTACATCGGCAAGTTCGGTGTGCTGTCGTTCGTCCATCTCGAAGCCGTAGGCGCTGCTGTCGCCTCGGCTTTCATGCGGATAGGGCGGGTCGCAATAGAACAGGGTGTCGGGACCGTCGTAGAGTTGGATCACGTCGATCGCGGGCCGGTTTTCGATCTGCACGCGGAGCAGACGCTCGGCGATTTCGCCCAGCGCTTCGACGCCGCCGAACCAGCGCGAAATAACGCCCGACATTCCCCCGCGGCTGGTGTTCTTGCAGTTTGCCCAGCGTCCGAGCGTCGCGGTCTGCGCCAATCCGGTGCGGGCCTGGCGTGCGCGGACGTAGAAGCGGCGGGCACGCTCCAACGGCGTGACCGGCTCGTCGGTTGGCGTGACGGCGTTGTAGAACTCCTCGCGCGAGAACGGCGTCAATGCGATGGCCCGGATCAGGTTGTCGGAATCTTCCCGCAGCGTCCTGAAGAAGTTGACAACCTCGCCGTCCATGTCGTTGTAGGTTTCGACCATCGAGGGAGGCCGGTTGAAGAGTACCGCGCCCGAACCGGCAAATGGCTCGCAGTAATGATGTGCCTCGGGCAGCAGCGGCAGAAGCCAGTCGAGATGGCTGTATTTCCCGCCGTACCAGCCGAAGGCGATCTTCCGCCGGCGCAGTCGTGGAAGCACAGCGGGAATGTCGGTTGCACCCGGGCGGTCCAGATGAACCGGCGACAGGTTTCGTCTGGGATGCATCGTCGTCATCTGATGACCGCAATCCTGCTGCTTGCGGACATAGCTTGCGGTTGGCTCCAACAAAGCAAGCAAGCAAGCGGTTCAACACAGAGTTCCACAAAGGTCGCACAGAGATCCACAGAGCAGACGTTCCCGGCGCTACGGCTCATCGGGTTGCGTTCCTGTCCAAACGTCTGATTCCGGATACTGTAAGCTCTGTGGCACTCTGTGCCGGCCTTGGTGGACCTCTGTGTTGAACCGCTGGCTTGCGGACCTGCTTGCTTGCGGTGCTTCGCCTTTCCAAACCGGACCACCGGGCGAGGCACAGCCCGCATCGTCCCCCGCGCCGGTTTGAGCGGCGACCCGGGAATCAGCAGGTCGGTAAATCGGGTCGGGCTGTTGTCGATACCGGCAGCGTAGCCGCCGCCGGACGGACCAGCAATCGGCATCCCGCCTCGACATCCCGCCTCGAACCCACGGCATCCCCTCTTTTCTCTCCGCCGCCCCGCACATTATCCTTGCTGCACCGCACAAATCGCGGCAGCATCGCCCCATGCCAGACGTGCCGATCCCAGATACGGCCGCCGCCCTCGCCCAGGACCTGCTGGCCATCACCACGCGCGTCGGTGCCCGCGCCGACGAGGATCCGTTCGGCAACCCCGTCCTTCTCGTCGCGCTGGAAATCACCCGCCGCATGGACAACGGCGACCTGACCACGGACAGCGTCGCCGCCCTGATCCGCTACCTGCGCGACGCCGCCTTCGCCGACCGCGCCCGCCGCCTGGCGGATTACGTCGGCGGCGTGGACCAGGCGGCCAATGACGCGGTGCTCGCCGGCCTCGCTCAGCATTTGCTGCGCCCCGACCCCAATGACAGCCCGGTCCGCTGGGCCGAGTACCGCGCGCTGGTCGAACGCACCCGCTTCGCCGCCGTGTTCACCGCGCATCCCACCTTCGCCCTCCCCGCCGAAATCGGCCACGCCCTGGCGGAAGCCGCCTGCGGCCGGGAGGCACCGACCTTCGCCTCGCACCGCCCGCCGCCGATCACGCTCGGGGAGGAATTCGCCCAGTCCGTCACCGCCATCGCCAACGGCCGCGACGCGATCGACCGGTTCAACGCCGCGCTGATCTCCGTCGCGCGCACCGCCTGGCCGGACCGCTGGACCGAGCTCACGCCAAGCCCGGTCGTCCTGTCCACCTGGGTCGGCTACGACACGGACGGCCGCACCGACATCGGCTGGTGGGACACGCTGCGCCTGCGGCTGGAGATGAAGCGGCTGCAACTCGCCCGCCTGCACGCGCAACTCGCGGTGCTGCCCACCGCGGACGCCCTGACCGCACGCGTGGCCGAGGCGCAGCAAGCCGTGGTGCAACAGATCGCGCTATGCCCGGACACGCCCGATCCGCCGAAGGTCGCCGCCTTCGCCCAGGCGTTGATCGGCAATCGCAACACCGCGCTGCCCACGCCGGAACCGCTGCTGCCGCTTTTCACCTCCGCCATCGCGGCGGCCGAGGACCACGCGAAGCTTGTGCTCTGCGTCGCCCGCGCCGGATTGGTGTCGCACGGCTTGGCGCTCGCCCACACCCAGACCCGCCTGAACGCGGCGCAGATCCACAACGTGGTGCGCCAGCGCCTGGGCATCGCCGATCCGCCCGAAGACCCCTCGCATCGCCGCGCCCTGTTCGCCGCGATCAACGCCGCGCTGGATACGGTGAAGCCGGTCCCGGTCGATTTCGGCGCGATGATCGCCGAGCAAGCGTCTGCCGCACGACTGATGATGACCGTGGCGCAGATCGTCAAACACGTGGACGGCTCCGTTCCAGTCCGCTTCCTGATCGCGGAGACCGAGACCGGCTACACCCTGCTCGCGGCGCTCTGGCTTGCCCGGTTGTTTGGCGTCGAAAAATACATCGAAATCAGCCCGCTGTTTGAAACTGCTGAGGCACTGGAACAAGGCGCGACGGTGCTCGAAGAAGCCCTTCGCAGCCCGCACTACCGCGCCTACCTGCAATCCACCGGCAAGCTGGCGCTGCAATTCGGCTATTCCGATTCCGGCCGCTATGTCGGCCAGCTTGCCGCCAGCTACCTGATCGAGCGGCTGCGGCTGAAGATCGGCCAGACCCTCGCCCGCCACGGCGTCACCGGCGTCGAGGTCATCTTGTTCGACACCCACGGCGAGAGCATCGGCCGCGGCGCGCATCCGGGATCGCTGGCCGACCGGCTGAAATACCTGTCGCCAACGGCATCACGCCAGGCGCTGAACAACGCCGGCCTCGCGGTGCGCGAGGAAAGCGCCTTCCAGGGCGGCGACGGCTACATGCTGTTCGGCACGCCGGAACTGGCGTCCGCCACGATCACGCGGATCGCAGAACAAACATACCACCCCGCGGCGGGACCGATCGAGGACCCGGTGTACGCGGATCCCGACTTCTCCGCCGACTTCTTCGCCACAGTGCAGGCCAACATGGAAGCGCTGGTGGAGGACGCCGGCTACGGCGCCTTGCTCGGCGCGTTCGGGCCGGCGTTGTTCGACCGTACCGGCTCGCGCCCCGCCGCGCGGCAGTCCGACGGCATGGCCGGCGCCGCGCGCATCCGCCATCCGCGCGAGCTGCGCGCGATTCCCAACAATGCGATCCTCCAGCAGATCGGCTGGTGCGCCAACACGCTGCACGGGCTCGGCGCCGCGGCGGCACGGCACCCCGAGACCTTCACCGAGATGCGCCAGAACAGCCGCCGGTTCCATCGCGCGATGGATCTGGCGACGCACGGGTTGGCGCACTCCAACACCGACGTGCTGCGCGCGGTGATCGCGACGCTCGATCCGGGCACCTGGCTGGACCGCGCCGCCCACACCCGCCGGCCCGGCCGGCGCGAGGCGCTGGTTTCCGTGGCACGCGCGCTGGAGCGGCTGAATATCTGGGCCGATGTGCAGTCGATGTTCCGCCGCATCTCCGCCGACCACCTGTCGCTGCGTGTCGCCTGGCCGGACGCGCCGCACATGGCGACGCGCGAGGTGCTGCTGCACGCGCTGCGGCTCGCGCTGATCCACCGGATCTGGCTGCTGTCCACGGAGATTTCGGACTTTTCCCCGCGCCACGGCGTCACGCGGCCGGTGCTGGAGGCGGCGATCCTGCGGCTGGACATCGACGCGTCGCTACAGGTGCTGGCGGAGATCTTCCCCGCCGCGCCGGACGCCTCGGCGGACTGCGATTACGGCGAACCCGCCGCACCACGCGGCACCGCCGCCTATGCGCGCGAACACCGGGAGATCTTCGACCCAATGCGCCGCTTGTTCTCGCTGGTGCGCGAGATCGCGACGGCGATCACGCACGAGGTCGGGGCGTTCGGCTAATCTCGGACTGCCGTGGTTATTGCAGCAGCGGATCCAACTTCCCCGCACGGTCCAGAGCCACCAGATCGTCACAGCCGCCAATATGCCGCCCGCCGATGAAGATCTGCGGCACGGTCGTACGGCCGCCGGACCGGCGCGTCGACTCCGCCCGCTCCGGCGTACCGTGCGGTGCGTCGATCTCGCGGAACTCGACTCCCTTGCTGGTCAGCAGGTTCATGGCGCGCGCGCAGAATGGGCACCAGGGCTGGGTATAGATCTCGATCTCGGGCATTTTCCGTCACCTCGGCAGGCGAACATCGGGTGATCGCGGCGGCTGTGCAAGAGGGCGGCACGCACACCAGTTCCGCTGTCATTGCGAGCGCAGCGAAGCAATCTCCGGCGACGTGAGTGCACTTACCCGCGGGAGATTGCTTCGCTGCGCTCGCAATGACAGCGGGGGTTTGGCACGCATGATAATCAGACTCGCGGCAGCACCTTCTCGCCGAACAAGCGCATCGACGCCTCGGCATCCGCCAGCGTCATGTCGTTGAAGTTGACCTGCAGCGAGGCGATCTCGAATCCGCCGACCTGGCGCTGATAGGTCGCGATCGTGTCCATGATGCGTTCCG
The DNA here is from genome assembly GCA_036489395.1 of Acetobacteraceae bacterium. Lineage (GTDB taxonomy): Bacteria > Pseudomonadota > Alphaproteobacteria > Acetobacterales > Acetobacteraceae > JASHVB01. The sequence continues at coordinate 18,257 of DASXFW010000301.1, forward strand.
GCGTGCCAACCCAGGCCGCGCACTTGGCCACCTGCGTGTCGAAATCCTCCCGGGACAGGCCGGCAATCACCTTGTCGTAGCCTGGATAATCCGCGGACGTCTCGCCGCTGATCCACTCCGAGGCCGAGGCGACCAGCGAGCGCAGATAGCGCTCCAGCGGCCCGCGCGCGATCGCTTCCGCCGTCGCCTGGTCCGGATGACAGAACATGTGGAACGCCATCATCACCGTGCCGCGTCCGGGATGACCGGCGCGGGCCCACGCCTCGCGATAGATACCCAGAAGCTCGGCCATCGCGCCACCGGCCATCGGGATCGCCATGATGCCGTGACCCGCGGCGCCGGCGCGTTCGAACGATTCCTTCGTCGCCAGCGCCGCAACGTAGAACGGCGGACGTGGACGCTGGGTCGGACGCGGCAGCGACGTCACCTTGTCGAAGCTGTGGAACCGCCCCTGATGCGACGCGGCCTCCTGCTCCAGCAGAAGCCGTACTTGCTCCATGCCCTCATCGAACCGCGCGCGGCTTTCGTCCAGCTTCACGCCGAACCGGGCGAACTCATGCGGCAGGAAGGCGCGAGCGAAGCCGATGTCCAACCGCCCGTCGCACAGCGCGTCCAGCATCGCCAGTTCGCCCGCCAGCTTCAGCGGGTTGTTGAATGCCGGCAGCACCGCCCCGGTGACCAGCCGCGCGTGCTTGGTGCGTTGCGCTGCCGCCGCCAGGAACACCACCGGGTTCGGGCTGTAGCCGCCATACGGCAGGAAATAGTGCTCCACGGTGCGCACGTGGCTGTAGCCGTAGATATCGCACAGATCGACCAGGTGCAGCGCTTCCTGCCAATAGTCGCGCGCGGATTTCTCCGCCGGACCGATATCGGGGAAGAACTGAATGCCCACCTGCATGCGATCGTTCCTTCACTCGCCTTTGCCAAGCCGGTCCATCACCGCCAGCAGCACGCCCAGCACACCGAAGCCGAGCACGATCGCCAGTTCCCACCCGACCGTCGCGGCTGCCATCGCGCCGATATGCACGAAGGTTTCCAGCAGCGCGACGGCGGCGATGGCGGCGAGCGAACCAACCAGCTTCAGCTTGATCGCGCTGAAATCGAGGGCAATCCACGTGGGCTGGTCCTCGCTGCGCGCGCTGAGCGTGGGATCGACGAAGCCCTGCCAACCGGCCAGCACAACGATCAGCAGGAGGTTGGCAACCAGCGACAGGTCCACCAGGCTGAGCACCGCGAGGATGGTATCGCTGGTCGAGGCGCCGAGCACCTCGGGAAAGAATAAGACCAGCTTCTGCGCGAACTTCACCAGCACCAGCAGCAGCGCGACGAGCAAACCGAGATAGATCGGCGCCATCAGCCAGCGCGCGCCCAGCATGACGCGGCCGAGATGGTGGATCATTCGTTCGCTGGTTGCCGGCTCGGCCATGTCGCGACTCCTTCGTGAGGGAGATTAGCCGATGGTTGCGTCGCGATCACCCGCCACGCCCCCGGCGTCCGGCGGCGCGAGTCTGGCGGTGCTCCAGCCGTTCATAGAGCGCGTCTGCGGTGTGCAGCAGCAGCGCCAGATCGAGCAGGATCGGCAGGACGTGCCAGGCCTGGCCGCCGGCGTCGATCAGCTCGCGGCACTGGCGGATCAACTCGGCGCCGAGCCCGACGGCCAGCAGTATCCGATAGGGCGGACCGAATGTGCGGTCGAGCCAGGCATCGACCTGGTGCGCGAAGCGAAGGGCCTGGGTGATCATGCGGTGTTCTGTGTCATTACGAGCACCGCGAGGCAACCGTCGGCGGCGCGGTCGCGGCGATTGACCCATACGCGGCCACCATGATAGCGCTCGATTGGTAAGACCAATCCGGGGGCAGAATGACTCGATGGCTGCGACGGGGCATTGCGCCATCGGCACCGACTTGGTCAGAACGGTGACCGAGTCGGGCACGCCGCCGGAGGCCCGATCATCCGGGCCCCGGCGGCTGTATCAAGACATCGCCCGTCGCATCGAGATCATGCTGCGCGACGGCGGCTATGCCCCCGGCGATCGGCTGCCGCCGGAGCGGGAGTTGGCGCAGCGGCTCGGCGTCAGTCGTCCATCCACGCGGGAGGCGGTGATCGCGCTGGAGGTCGCAGGCATCGTCGAGGTTCGCACAAGTTCGGGAATCTATGTGCGCATTGCCGGACCCACGAGCGATATTCGGCTGCGGCATCTGCTGTCGGGCGATCCCGGACCGGGTCCCTACGAAGCATTGGAAATGCGGCGCCTGCTGGAAGGCGAGGCCGCGTATCGCGCCGCGACCCGGCTGACCGAGAACGACTCCGCGGCGTTGCGTGAAGCACTGGCGGCGATGCGCGACGATGGCGGACCGGTCGCCGATCGCGGCAACCCGGCCGATCAGGCGTTCCATGAACAGATTGCCGCCGCGTCGGGAAATAGCGTGCTGGCGATGATGGTACGCGAGTTATGGAATGCACGCGCATTGCCGCTCTGGCGCCGCTGGATTGAACGCACGCGCACCGCCGACATGCACCTGGAGCGTGTACGCGAACATAAGCAGATCCTCGAATGCCTGAACGCGGGCGATGGCGACGGCGCACGCGAGGCGATGCACGCGCACATCGACGCGGTCGCGCGCCGGTTTGCGCAGGGCTGAGCAAGGGAGGGAAACATAACATGCAACAGGCCGGACGGCTGCTCATCCTGACGCGGACCGAGGCCATGACCGCGCCCGTTGCCGTGGTGAATTTCATGAACTACGCCGGTTGGGAATGGGGCCGCATCGCCGCCGGCGGCACGATGGTGATGCTGCCCGTGTTGCTTTTCTCGCTGGCGGTGCGGCGGTTCCTGGTCAATGGCCTGACGGCCGGCGCGGTCAAGGGCTGACGCGCTACAAACCGCCAAAGTGCCAATGGTAAAGCTCCGCGAGCAGCGGCTGAAACAAGTAGGCCACCACCATCAGCAGCGCGGTGACGACCAGCCACCCGCCGGTGAATTTCTGCCGCAGATCGAGCAGCCCCTGGAGCGGCTTGCGCATCTCCTCGAACGTTTGCAACGCGACCGACGACGCTCGCTGGACTTCCGCCACGCGACGTGACAGGTCGGCCACCGTGGCGCGGGTTTCCGTTATATGTTCTACCAGGCCAGTGATCGCTGCGACATTGGTCGTGGCCTGGAGCTCCACGGCAAGAATACGATCCGACAGTCGCAACAGGATCGCCTCGCTGAGCCCGCCCGGATCGGTCATTTGCGCGCGAGTCCAGCCTGCGAACTGAAGGAAGTGCCGGGTGCGCGCCATTCGGCCAACTGCCACGCCGCTGCGATGGCGAATCCGATCAGCGCGATCGGCGTAATGCTGTGCGGCAGATCGAACGCGTGCGACAGGGCCACGATCATCCAGAACACCACCGACATGAACAATCCCGCGACCAAAAGGCCGTCGGAGAAGCCGCACCAGCGCACGCTCAAGCGGCAAATGAGGCCAAGCATTTTCAACGTCGCCGCGACGAAGGCAAAGATCGCCCAGCTCTTCTCGTGCCCGCGCAGGCCGACCTGGGTGGCGACGAACGCGTTCGCCGCTGCGAACTGGTCGGGCCAGAACCACATCTGAAGCGAACACCAGGCAGAGCAGAAGGCAAGAAACGCCTCAGGGCGGCGCGGATCGAAGCAATCGGCCCAGGAGGCTGGGCGCGCCGGCCAGCCGATTTCGGCGCGAGGCGCGGCGGATTGGCTGGAAGCATCGGCGCCAACGGCTGACGCCGAGGCGTTCGTCCGCGATTCGGCAACGGATTGTCGGCTCATGTGAATCGCTCCTGCTTAAATGGGTTATTTTTAATAACATATTTTTGGTAGAAATGGCAACCAATCATTGGTTCGGGGCAGCGCCTATTCGGCGGCGCGCCGCCGTGCCGTGGCTTTTGCCTGCTGCTTGCCGGCAGACGCCTTCTTGCCGGCCGCCTTGCGCTTCGGCGGGGCGGGCTTGGCCGCGGCCTTCGCCGGCGTGGGACGTTTGGCCGCTGCCTCGCGCCGCGGCGCGGTTGGCTTCGCTCCCTCTGCCCGTGGCGCCTTGCGAGCGGGCGCTGCCGGTGCCGGGGAGGATGCGGCGGCCTTGGCCCCTGCCTTGCCCCGCCGCCCGGCCGCGCCACGCGGGCGCAACTGCTTGCCCTTCTCGGCCAGCAGCGCGATCGCCTCAGCCAGCGTGATGTCGTCCATCATCACGCTGCGCGGCAGGTTCGCCACCGTATTGCCGTGCTTGACGAAGGGGCCAAAGCGGCCCTTGCGCACGGATACCAGATCCTTGTCGGCCGGATGCGGCCCCAGCGTGCGCACGCTCGCCAGCTTCTTCGCCAGCAGATCGACGGCGCGGTTGCTGCCCAGCGACAGCACATCGTCGTCCCGGTCCAGCGAGGCGAACACCGCGCCCATCCGCACATACGGACCGAAGCGGCCGATCCCTGCCTCCATCTTCTCCTTCGTCTCCGGATGGGTCCCCACCATCCGCGGCAGCGACAGCAGCCCGATCCCCTGCTCCAGGGTCATTTGCTCGCCGTCCATGCCGCGCGGCAGCGACGTCCGCCGCGGCTTGATCTTCTTGTCCTCGCTGGTCTCGCCACGCTGCACGTAGAGCCCGTACGGACCACGGCGGACGGTGATTTCTTCGCCGGTCTCCGGATCGGGGCCCAGGATGCGGATACCCTCCTTCAGCACCTCACCCGAATCGTCGCCCGAGTCGATCGCCAACCGCCGGGTGAACTGGCAGTTCGGATAGTTGGAACACCCGATGAAGCTACCGTAGCGGCCGAGCTTCAGGCCGAGGCGACCGTTCTCGCAGGCTGGACAGCCACGCGGATCCGAGCCGTCGTCGCGCGGCGGGAAGAAATGCGGGCCGAGTTCCTCATCCAGCGCCGAGATCACGTCGCTTATCTTGAGGTCCTTGGTCTGATCGACCGCCTTGGAGAATTCCGCCCAGAAATCGCGCAGCATCACCCGCCACTCGGCGTTGCCGTCGGCGATGTCGTCCAGCTTCTCCTCCATGGAGGCAGTGAAGCCGGTATCGACGTAGTGCTCGAAGAAGCTGACCAGGAACGCGGTGACCAGCCGGCCGCGGTCCTCCGGGATGAAGCGCCGCTTATCCAGCCGCACGTATTTGCGGTCCTGCAGCACGGTCAGGATGGAGGCGTAGGTGGAGGGTCGGCCGATGCCGAGCTCCTCCATCTTCTTCACCAGGCTCGCCTCGGAATAACGCGGCGGCGGCTGGGTGAAGTGCTGCAACGCGTTGACATCGCCGCGCTTCAGCGGGTCGCGCTCCGCCATCGGCGGCAGCATGCGGTTGTCTTCGTCCGACGCTGCCCCCTCGGCGGCATCGTCGGTGTCCTCGCGGTACAGCTTCAGGAAGCCGTCGAACGCGATGATGGAGCCGGTGGCGCGCAGCCGCAGGCCCTTGCCGTCGGTCACCTCCACCGAGACCTGGTCGAGCTCGGCCGATTGCATCTGCGAGGCGACCGCGCGCTTCCAGATGAGCTCGTACAGCCGCCGCTGGTCGTGGCTCAGGTCGTTGGCGACCTGGTCGGGCGTCAGCGTCACGTCGGTGGGCCGGATTGCCTCGTGCGCCTCCTGGGCGTTCTTCACCCGAGTTTGGTACTCGCGCGGCGCACCGGGGAGATAGTCGGGACCATAGGCGCGTTTCACGTGGTCGCGGATTGCGGTCACCGCCTCGCCGGCCATCTGCACGCCATCGGTGCGCATGTAGGTGATCAGGCCGACCGTCTCGCCGCCGATATCGATGCCTTCATAAAGCTGCTGGGCGGTCCGCATCGTCTGCTGCGCGCCGAAACTCAGCTTCCGGCTGGCCTCCTGCTGCAGCGTGGACGTGGTGAACGGCGCCGGCGGATTGCGCTTGACCCGCCTCTTTTCCACCGAACCGACGGTGAAGCTTCCCGCCTCCACCGCGGCCTTGGCGGCCAGCGCCAGCGTCTCGTTGTTGAGGTCGAATTGGTCGAGGCGCTTGCCGTTCAGGTGGGTCAGGCGGGCGGTGAAGGTCGCGCCGGCGGGGGTGACGAAGTCGGCCTCGATGGTCCAGTACTCGCGGGCGCGGAAGACCTCGATCTCCGCCTCGCGGTCGCAGATCAGCCGCAGGGCGACCGACTGCACGCGCCCGGCCGAGCGGCTGCCGGGCAGCTTGCGCCACAGCACCGGCGAGAGCGTGAAGCCGACCAGGTAGTCCAGCGCGCGGCGGGCGAGGTAGGCCTCGATCAGCGGCTGGTCGAGCTCGCGGGGATGGGCGATGGCGTGGCGGATGGCGCTGCGGGTGATCTCGTTGAAGGTGATGCGACGGACGTTGACGCCCTTCAGCGCCTTCCGATCGGCCAGCATGGCGCGGACGTGCCAGGAGATGGCCTCGCCCTCGCGGTCCGGGTCGGTCGCCAGATAAAGAGTGTGGGCACCCTTCAGCGCCTTCGCGATGGCGCCGACCTGCTTCTCGCCACGCGCGTCCGACTCCCAGTCCATCTCGAAGTCGTGGTCGGGACGGACCGAGCCGTCCTTCGGCGGCAGGTCGCGCACATGGCCGAGGCTGGCCAGAACGGTATAGCCGCCGCCGAGGTAACGGTTGATGGTTTTCGCCTTGGCGGGGGATTCGACGACGACAACGTCGGTCATTCTGTCCAGTGAGCCTCATCCGTGAGCCGGGCGACCCGGTTCCCCGGCAGCGTCTCGATGCGGCCGGCGAGCTCCAGTTCCAGCAGGACCGCCATGACGGCGGCCGGAGAGAACTGGCAGCGGCGCACCAGATCGTCAATCGGGGTGGGGGACGGCCCCAGCAGGTCAATCACCCGTGCCAGAACGCGCGGCAGGTCAGGCTCCGGCTCCGGTGGCTCGGCCCACGGCTGCGCCATGCCCGTTGCCGAACCTGTGCTTTCGTCAAAAAGCGTGTGGCGTTCTGGCACTTGCGGCAGGTTGTCGAACACGTCGGCAGCGGTCTCCGTCAGTATGGCGCCTTGCCGGAGCAGCTCATTGCTGCCGCGGGAGCGCGGGTCGAGCGGCGAACCCGGGACGGCAAAAACCTCGCGGCCGCAGTCCTGGGCAATCCGGGCAGTGATCAGGCTGCCGGAGCGCGGCGCAGCCTCCACAACCACCACACCCAGCGACAGGCCGGCGATGATGCGGTTGCGGCGGGGGAAATGGCGCGCCTGGGCGGTGGTTCCAAGGGGTGCCTCGGCCACCACTGCCCCAGTTTCGGCGATCCGCCGCTGCATGGCGGCATGCTCTGGCGGGTACGGCACGTCCAGGCCGCCGGCGACCACCGCGACGGTACGGCCAGTGGAAAGCGCGCCCGCGTGCGCCGCGGCGTCGATACCGCGCGCCAGTCCGGACACCACGATCAGCTTGCGGGCGAGGTCCGCGGCCAGATGTTCCGCCATGCGCTGGCCGTTGGAGGAGGCATTGCGCCCTCCCACCATGGCGACGGCGGGGCCGGCGAGGGCCTCGACGTCACCCTGCACGGCGATAACCGAGGGGGCGTCGTCCAGCATGGCGAGCAACGGCGGATATCCCGGTTCGTCCAGCACGAGGAGTTGAGCGCCCAACTTCTTCAATCGCTCGATCTCGCGATGGGCGGCTTCCGGGGATGGGATGGAGGGCGGTGCGGCGCGGCCGCCGGCTCTGGCCAATCTCGGCAACGCGTCCAGAGCGGCGGCGGCACTGCCATAGCGGGACAGCAGCCGACGCCAGGCGATGGGGCCGACACCTTCGGTGCGAGCCAGACGCCAGCAATCGGCCAGTTCGTGCGAAGCGGGAGACGGCAAGGCGGCGGCATCCTTTTATGCCGCCGGACCCTGTGCGCCGACGGGCCAGGCTGCGCGCGAATTCCGGCGCAGCGGCGCGGGCACACCAGCACGATAATTGCCAAGAAATCCTTAACGGCCTCGACCGGTCAGACGATCGACAGCACCAGACTGACGAGGAAACGCGACGACGCGAGGAGCAAGAACACGCCGAAGGAGATTTCCAGGGCACGCTTTGGCAGAAGATGCGCCAGGCGCGCGCCGAATGGCGCCACCAGGCTTGCGAGCGGCGCAATCAGCACGACGCCGATCACCGACACAAAGCCCAGGGACAGCGGCGGCAGCTCGGCGCGGTATGGCAGGCCGGCAATCATGTATCCGATCGTCCCGACGAGGGTGATCGGGACGCCAAGGCCCGCCGCGGTTGCCACGGCATTGTGGATCGGTTTGCGGTAAAGCGTCAGGATCATGGTTACCAGCGAGCCACCGGAAATTCCCATCAGCGACGAGCCGAGGCCGATGGCGAAGCCGTAGCCGGTCATTGCGCCGCGACCGGGAAGTTCGTTGCCGAGGCTCCAGCGGTCGCCGCCGAACAAGAGTTTCGTGGCGATGGTGCAGGCGATCAGCACGAAGGCTGCCTTGAACAAATCGGGCGGAGCGACCGCGGCGAGGGCTGCGCCGATCGCCACTCCGACCATCGCCGGCAGTGCCCAGCGGCGCACCACATCGGACAGTACGAGCCCGCGGGCCTGGTGTGCGCGGTAGGAGCGCAACGATGTCGGCACGATGATCGCAAGCGAGGTGCCGATGCAGAGCTGCATACGCACGGCTTCCGGGACACCGAGCAAGCGAAAGACCTCAAACAGCACGGGAACGATGACCGCGCCGCCGCCGATGCCGAACACGCCGGCCAGGACGCCAGTCACCACGCCCGCGCCCATGACGCTGACCGCCAGCCATGCAAATTCACCCATCAATCACCTCAGGTTTCCAAGCCACGCGAGTTGCTACCGGCCTGTGGAAGCGACCCGCCCTGGATCAATCGCGTGGCGCTGCCCCCCGTCATGCCGACGAAGGTCGGCATCCACGACTGGGTCTGCTGGCCGCAGCAAAGGCGTGGATGCCGACCCTCGTCGGCATGACGGGGGAAGCGATCGTGCGACCGACCCATGACTCGAATGGTCCAGTTCCTTGTTAGGCCGCCTGGCCGAAGCAAACTTCCGCCCGAGCCTGCTTCGGCAAAGCGGCCTAACAAGAAACAAGGCGTCCCCCCTCCCCTTGAGGGAGGGGGCCAGGGGGAGGGGTCGATGCCTACGTTTCGACCCCTCCCCCAACCCCTCCCTCAAGGGGAGGGGAGACTTACGCTCCGGCCGACGCCGTTTCATCCAGCGCGGGTCGGCCACCGGTCGGTGGCAACTCGCAATGACATCAGACCGGGCCGGTTTCTCGCTCGATTCGCAGTTGGAACATGGATCGCGTGTGGCGGCGACTCCTGTTATCGGACTCCGGCTGTTCAGGCGCGCTCGGTTGCGGCCTTGAACATTGTGCGTAGTTCGCCAATGCCGAGCATCTGCCGCATCCACGCGAACGAGCCATCTTCGTGCATCGCGCGGGCGGCGCCGGCGAATGTCGCCAGCACGAGCCGCGAGAGCGCGCCACCGACGCTGACTCGTTTGGCGCCGGCCTCGGCAAGCTGTGCCAGCGTGATGTCCGGATCGAGCCAACCAGTGACCACATTGAACGGCCGACCCACCGATTGCACGACCCCACTCACTTCTTTGACAGTGCGGAGCCCCGGCGCGTACAGCACGTCTGCCCCGGCTGCTTCGTAGGCCTGGAGCCGGCGGATCGTGTCCGCCATGTCGGCGCGTCCGTGGATGAGGTTCTCCGCACGCGCGGTGAGCATGAACGGCACGGGAAGCGAATGGGCGACCTGCACCGCGGCACGAACACGCGCAACGGACAGCTCGAAATCGTAGATCGGCTCTCGCGGATCACCGGTGTAGTCCTCGATCGAGCCGCCAACCGCGCCCGCCTCGGCGGCCATGCGGATGGTTTCGGCCGCGGCATCGGGCTGATGCGCGAAGCAGTTCTCCAGGTCGGCATTGACCGGCAAATCGGTCGCTTCGGCGATCTCCCGGCAATTGGCGATCACCTCGGCTCGGGATACGTGGCTGTCTGGGCGACCGAGCATGTTGGCCAGGCCAAGGCTTGTGCTCGCCAACGCCTCGAATCCCGTCGCCGCCAGCAATCTTGCCGTTCCGGCATCCCACGGATTGGGGATGATGAACGCCCCCGGACGATCGTGCAGCGCGCGGAAAGCCGCCGCTTTGTCGGCTTGAGTGCGCATGTGGACCCTCTCCTGCGCCGAACCGGATGTCGTGGTGGGAATCTCGGGCCGGTGCTTTCCTTTGTCCAATGCATAGTACGAAGCTGTACCATCAGGAAAGCTGATCGATGGACATTGACGGCATCGAGACCTTCCTCGCCATTGCCGAGCTCGGCGGGTTCACGCGGGCGGCTGGGCGGCTGCATCGGTCGCAGCCGGCGATCAGCCGGCGCCTCGGCATTCTGGAAGATGAGCTTGGCGCTCCGCTGTTTGAGCGGCTGCGCGGCCGGGCGCGGCTCACCGACGCCGGGGAGGCATTCCTGCCGCATGCCGAGGCGGCACTGGCATCGCTGCGGGACGGGCGCGATGCCGTGCTCGGCCTGCGGACGGGCGTGGAAGGTGTGATTTCGCTCGCTCTCGTGGGCACGCTCGCGGACACCCACATCGTCGAGGCGCTGCGGCGGTTCGCGGCGGAATCCGCCAAAGTGCGCCTTGAGCTCCGCACGGCGACCAGCCGCGACGTGACCGACCTTGTGCGGCGTGGCGAGGCGACGCTGGGGCTGCGGTATCATGCCAGCGATCGACCGGAGCTTGTCTCGGTGGATGCTGGCAGCGAAGCGATGCTCGTCGTGGCCGCGCCAGGCCATCGCCTGGCGGGACGCCGGATCGCCGATGCGCATGGGCTCGCCGGCGAGCGCTGGGTTGGCTTCCCGGCGACACAGGGCGAACGAGGCTCAGGTCAGACCCTGGCACACCAATTGGCGCGCGCCGGACTGCACGACGTGGAGATTACGCTGATCGACAGCCTGACCGCGCAGAAACGCCTCGCCCAGGCCGGCTTCGGTCTGGCCTTGGTGCCCGAGAGCAGCGTGCGCGACGAGTTGCGCAGCGGCACGCTGGTGGTGCTGGATATACCGAGCATGCGCACCAGCATTCCCATCACCGCGATTTACCGGCGCAACGGATACCTCAGCGCTGCCGCCAAGGCGCTGCTGGCGCTGCTGACCAAGGATTCCGCGCGACCGAAGGTGGACAGGGCGGCACGGGCTCGGTCGTAGCTAGGCCTGCTGCCGATGCTGGCCGATGCGCGGCTCGGTGCCGGCCAGCAGGCGGCGGATATTGGCGTGGTGACGGGCATAGACCAGCACGGCAATGGCCGCGGACAGAACGATCACACCGGTGTCCGCCAGCGCCCAGGCGAGAAGCGGGGCGAGCGCGAAGGAGATCAGTCCGGCCAGGGAGGAAATGCGCAGCAGTTTCGCCGCAACCAGCCACACGGCTCCTGCTGCGATTCCGACCGGCCAGGCGGCGGCGATCAGCACCCCGTAGCTGGTGGCGACCCCTTTGCCTCCCTTGAACCCCAACCACACCGGGAAGAGATGCCCGAGCACCGCGCCGACACCGGCCCATAGCCCGGCGTTCTCCCCGGCGAGGTGGGTAGCGATCAGCACCGGAACCGCGCCCTTCAGGAGATCGAGCAGCAGCGTTGCGCCCGCGAGCGCCTTGTTGCCGGTTCGCAAGACGTTGGTCGCGCCGATATTGCCGGAACCGATGCGGCGGATGTCGCCCAGGCCGGCGGCGCGGGTCAGCAGCAGGCCGAAAGGGATGGAGCCGGACAGGTAGCCGAGAAGGATATAGGTGAAGGGCGGCATGGGGATGGGTCCGGGTTGGGGGCCGTCTGAGCTTACCGGGGTTGCGGCGAAGGGCCAGAGGTTTGGCTTGCGCAGTGGGAGCAGAAATCCTATCTGACCAGTCTGGTCAGTAAGGATCGGCTAAGATGTCTGGCGCAGAAGAGCAGGCGGATCGGGAGTTGCAGGCGCGGCCCTTTGGGGCCCGCGGCGCGGTCTGGAAGTTGGAAGACGCCAAAGCGAGGTTCAGCGAAGTTGTGCGTTTAGCCCGTCTTCGCGGATTCGCCCTCCTCTGGCGCTATTTTGGCGCGGCCGGGTGTCGGTAAGCATCTGATATCCGCGGCAAGTATTGCGCGGCGACGGCTGAAACCGGCTGTAGTGAAGACCTACCCTGTTCCCAGCGGCAGATTCGCGCAGCTAGATTCGCTGGCATGTTCCTGCGGAAGACCCCGCGCAAGAAAGACGGCAAGACGCACGAGTATTGGAGCGTCGTCGAGAACAAGCGCGTCGCGGGCGGCCGCGTCGTGCAGCGTCACGTGCTGTACCTGGGCGAGATCAATTCATCGCAGGCCACGGCGTGGCGCAAGGCGATCGAGGTGCTCGACGACGACGCGGGTCATGCACGGACGATGGCGTTGTTCCCCGAGGACCGCTGTGCCGCCGCGGCATCCGATGCCTCGGTCGTGCAGCTTCGCCTGTCGGAGATGCGGCTGTGCCGGCCGCGTCAATGGGGTGCCTGTTGGCTGGCGGGGCAGTTGTGGCAGACGTTGCAACTGGACCGGTTCTGGGCTGACCGCCTGCCGCCGAGCCGTAAAGGGACGCGGTGGGATCAGGTCCTGCAGGTGCTGGTCGCCTACCGCCTGATCGCGCCAGGCAGCGAGTGGAAGCTGCACCGCGACTGGTTCGGCAAGAGCGCCATGGCCGATCTGCTGGGGGCGGACTTCGGATTGGCCGAGGCGCACAAGCTGTACGCCTGCCACGACCTTCTTCTGCAACACAAGGACGCATTGTTCGCGCATCTGACGGCGCGCTGGCGCGACCTGTTCAACGCGAACTTCGATGTACTGCTCTACGATCTGACCAGCACGTACTTCGAGATCAATGCCTCTGACGTGCCGGAGGGCGACAAGCGCCGCCACGGCTACAGCCGGGACAAGCGGCCGGATTGCCCGCAGGTGGTGATCGCGCTGGTGGTCACCCCGGACGGCCTGCCGCTGGCCTACGAGGTGCTGCCCGGCAACACGGCGGACTGCACGACGCTGCGGATGTTCCTCGGCAGGATCGAGCAGCAATATGGCCGCGCGCGGCGCGTCTGGGTGATGGATCGCGGCATCCCCACCGAGGCGGTGCTGGCCGAGATGCGGGCCTCTGATCCGCCGGTGCAGTATCTGGTGGGAACGCCGAAGGGCCGCCTCTCGCGGCTTGAGAAGCAGCTTTTGGCGAAGCCCTGGCAGGAAGCCCGGCCTGGGGTCTCGGTCAAACTGCTGGCCGCGGACGACGAACTCTATGTGTTCGCCGAGAGTGCCGATCGCGTCAGCAAGGAGCGTGCGATGCGCCGGCGCCAGATGAAATGGCTGTGGAAGCGGCTGCGCGAACTGGCCGCGATGCAAGTCCCGCGCGAGGAAATGCTGATGAAACTGGGCGCGGCAAGGTCCCGCGCTCCTACCGCATGGCGCATGGTCGATATCGAGATGGACAAGGCAGGCGCCGGATTCAGCTATGCCCTCAACGGCCAGAAGCTGCGGCGGGTCCGGCGGCGCGAGGGACGCTATCTGCTGCGCACCAACCTTACCGAGAACGATCCCGCGCTGCTGTGGCAGTACTATATCCAGCTTGTTGCCGTCGAAGAGGCATTCAAAAACCTGAAAGGGGACCTGGCCATACGGCCGATCTTCCACCAGGACGAGCACCGGGTCGAAGCCCACATCTTCATCGCCTTCCTGGCCTATTGTCTGCAGATCACGCTGCAGCGCCGCCTGCATGCACTCGCGCCGGGGCTGACTGCGCGCAGTGCCCTCGAGAAGTTCGCCGCCGTCCAGATGATCGATGTTCATCTGCCGACGACCGACGGGCGCGAGCTGCTGCTGACGCGCTACTCAGAGCCGGAGCCTGAACTGCGGCTGCTCATCCAGCAGCTCAGGCTCATTTTGCCGCCTCAGCCTCCACCGCGGATCGCAACCGCCCACCTGCCCAGTCACCCTCTGTAGTGCAGACCTTCCCGGATAACCCGTTGATCAACAACGGGCGGGAGGTCAAAAACTGCCCCAATCCGCGAAGACGGGTTAGCACAGCAAGGCCGGCCGCAGCACGTCAGCGTTCGCGGCCACGAGGCAGTAGTGATCCTCGCCGCCGCGGACTACGCGCGCCTGGCACCCGCCGCAGCCAACCGCAGCCTGGCGTCGTTGTTCGGCGACAGTCCGTTCGCCCGCATGGACGAGTTCGACGATGGCCTGATGCGCGAGCGTGCCCCGGTGCGCGAACCGCCGGACTTCGCTGCATGACGCTGCCGCCGGCGCGTGGCTGGCTGGTCGATACGAACGTCATCTCCGAGCTGCGCAAGGGGCCGCGCTGCGATCCGGCCGTGCGGGATTGGGCAGAACATGTGCCGCAGGCCGCATGTTTCGTCAGCCGAGTTGCCATCGCGGAAATACGCTTCGGCATCGGCCGGGCGACGGATCCCGGCTTCCGCGCGGAGCTGGAGGCATGGCTGCGCGATGGCGTGCTTCCCTGGTTCGGCGACCGTGTGCTGGATGTGGACGAGCGCGTGCTGCTGCGCTGGCGGCGGCTGGTGTGGGATGGCCAGAAAGCGAACTACACCTACGCCCAGCCGGACGCGCTGCTCGCCGCCACGGCGTTGGTGCACGAACTCGGCGTGGTCACGCGGAATGGCGAAGATTTCAGGCGGGCCGGGGTGAGGCTGCTGGACCCATGGAAGTGGGCGGGCCCGACGTAGTGCGATCGGAGAGACGACGATGCGGCCCGGTTCAGCCGAACACGCGACGTCCGGCCTTCCAGGTGCCCAGCACCACACCCTCAAGCGCCCGGCCGTCGAATGGAGTGTTCTGCGCTTTGCCTGGGAGTTTACCGGCCTCGACCTGCCAGATCCTCTCTGGGTGAAACAGGCACAGATCGGCAGGCGCGCCTTTGGCAAGCCGGCCGGCCTCGGTTCCCAGCAGCGCCGCCGGCCGCGCTGTCAGCAGGTCGATCGCCTGGGCAAGCGACAAGGTGCCGTTGTGCACCTGCGCCAGCGTGACGCCGAGCAAGGTCGCGAGGCCGGCGCCGCCTGGCGCGGCCTGGGCGAACGGCAGGCGCTTGTCGTCCGCATCGCGTGGCTGGTGATCCGAGGCGATCGCGTCGATCGTTCCATCGGCCAGCGCGGCCGCCACGGCGATGCGGTCGGCATCGCGGCGCAGTGGGGGCGACAGCTTGGCGTAGGTGCGGAAGTCGCCGATCGCCGTTTCGTTCAGGTCGAAGTACGGCGGTGCGGTATCGCAGGTAACGGCGATGCCATCGTCCTTGGCGCGACGGATCAGCGCCAGCGCGGCGGCGGTGGAGATGTGGGCGAAGTGGACCGCACCGCCGGTCAGTTCAGCTAACCGAATGTCACGGGCCACCTGGATCGCTTCGGCGGCGGCCGGGATGCCGGGCAGGCCGAGGCGGGTCGCCAGTTCGCCTTCGGTTGCGGCACCACCGGCGGCGAGCGACGGCTCCTCGGGATGCTGCACGATGCGGGCACCGAAGCCGCGCGCGTAGGACAGGGCCAGGCGCATGAGGCGTGCGGGGTGGATCGCGCGCGCGCCGTCGGTGAAGGCGACCGCGCCCGCTTCCCGAAGCAAGCCGAGCTCCGCCAGTTCCTCGCCGCGGCAGCCGCGGGTGACGGCGCCATAGGGCAGGATGGTGAGGCTGCCGGTCTCCTCGCCGCGCGTGCGCAACAGATGGACCAGGGCGGGGTCGTCGATGGCCGGGTCGGTATCCGGCAGCGCGGCGAGGGTGGTGATGCCGCCGGCGGCGGCGGCCTCGGCGGCGGAGGCGATGGTTTCGCGGTACTCGTAGCCCGGCTCGCCGAGCGCCGCGCGCATATCGACAAGGCCCGGGCAGAGGATCGCGCCGTCTTCGCGGATGACGGCGATGCCGTCCGGCCGGCCAAGGTTGCTGCCGAAATCGGCGATGCGGCCGTCACGGACCAGGAGATCGCCGACGGTATCCAGGTTGGTGGACGGATCGAGCAGACGGACAGCGCTGAAGAGCGTGTCAGTCATTGCGGCCGTGCCGGCGGGCGAGCGTGTCCAGCACGGCCATGCGGACCGCGACGCCCATTTCCACCTGCTCTTTGATCAGGCTGCGGAAGGGGTCGTCGGCGACGGCGCTGTCGATCTCCACGCCGCGGTTCATCGGACCGGGGTGCATGACCAGGGCGTCGGGTTTGGCGAAGGCCAGCTTCTCGGCGTCGAGGCCGAAGAAGCGGAAGAACTCGCGGGCGCTGGGGACCAGGCCGCGCTGCATGCGCTCGCGTTGCAGGCGCAGCGCCATGACGATGTCGGCGCCGGCGAGGCCTTCCTGCATGTTGTGGAAGACCTCCACGCCGAGGCGCGGCGCGTCGGTGGGGATCAGCGTCGGCGGGCCGATCACGCGCACGCGGCTGCCCATCGTGGTGAGCAGGTGGATGTTCGAACGGGCCACGCGCGAATGCAGGATGTCGCCGCAGATGGCGACGGTCAGGCCCTCCAGCCGGCCTTTGCGGCGGCGGATGGTCAGGGCGTCGAGCAACGCCTGCGTCGGGTGTTCGTGGGTGCCGTCGCCGGCGTTGATCACCGCGGCATCGACCTTCTGCGCGAGCAGGTTCGGCGCGCCGGACTGGTCGTGCCGCACCACCAGCAGGTCGCAGTGCATGGCGTTCAGCGTGGCCGCGGTATCGAGCAAGGTCTCGCCCTTGTTCACCGAGGACGTTGAGACGGACATGTTGATGACGTCGGCGCCGAGCCGCTTGCCGGCGATCTCGAAGCTGGTGCGGGTGCGGGTGGAGTCTTCGAAGAACAGGTTGATGAGGGTCTGGCCGCGCAGGACGTCTCGCTGGGTCTTGCCGGTGCGGTTGAGCAATACGTAGCTCTCGGCGTGATCGAGCAAGTGCCCGATCTCGGGCGGGTGGAGGCCTTCGATCGCCAGGAGGTGCTTCTGCCGGTAGGACACGGCTGTTGGTGGCAGGATTCGGGCTTGGGCGTCAACGCCCCGCAGAACGTTATGGGCGGCGGGCGGTCGAACCTGCCTGATGTTGGGTGTTGAGCGCGTGATGCCGGGTCAGCCACAGCGCCAGCCAGCCGAATCCTGAGAGGCCGATGAGGGCCAGCGGGGTGAGCATCCAGTAAGTGGCGAGACTCATGCGCGCAATCTCCCCAGCACGACCTGCGCCATGGCGACGAGATCAGCGCCGAGCGCCAACCATGCGCCGATTTGGGATGGCTCGCCAACTTTGCCGTCGCATCACCGGAATTCTGCACGGAACGCGTGGCATCACCGCCGATACGGCACTGCGGCTTGGACGCTATTTCGATATCAGCGCGGCATTCTGGATGAACCTGCAGCAGATCTACGATTTGCGTCGGGCGGAGCAGGAGATTGGGGATGATGTGGCGCGGATTCCGGTTCGGGCCGGCGGGCGTCATAGAGCGCCGCGACGGTCAGGTCATGCGCGAAGTGTCCGGAGCGCTGTTGGTTGATACGGAATTTGCCATGGGACGATCAGATTTCTTCGTCCGCACCTTGAGGTTGGCCCAGCCAGGGAAATCTCCCGGCGATTTGCATGTGACGCACAAAGCCACAATGCGGTGCTGCGAATCACGATGGCGGGGCCGCCGCGAAGCGGCTCCGGGCGCGACGGCACAGGCATTCGACGGAGTCAGGGTGGTCCGGTTGCGGCCGCGGCGATGCGCGTGGCGGCCAGGCCGAACAGTTCGGCGGCACGCTCGGCGATGTCTCGCAGCGGGTCCGGCAGCGCGGCTGCCCAGCCCTGCGTATTGGTCGTGACAGCGCGGGCGTATTCCCGCGCGGCGAGGTGCGACCGTCGGGCGGCCTCCGCGAACACCCGCATGAACCGGCCTCTATTGCACATGATCGCCATGCTCAGTTCCTGCCACAGCGGATGCGCCGGCGTCAGGCCAAGATCGATGCAGATATCGGCGAGCACCTCGCCGATTGAGCGGTGCATCACGCGGGCGGCGATCTCCTGGGCGGTGGGGACATGATCGAGCAATGCGGCATCGTCGGCATCGGGGTCCGCGAGAGGATCGTGGCGGCGTGATGCCCGGGTGCGGCGGGCGGGCGGGGGCCCGGCAGGACGCGGCGGCGCGGCGCGCGAAACCGCCGGCGGCTGGTCCAGCCGGGCGGCGCTGCGGATGAGCCGCCGATTGAGCGCGAGCGCGATCTGCAGGCCGCGCATGACGCGGGCGGCGATCAGCTTGATGTTGGGGGAGCCGAAGTGCGAGGCCACCTCGGCGACACGGGCCTGGGTGAGCGACGTTTCCTGCCTGAGGACGAGGATGATGCCCTGGCCGTAGTCGAACAGCTTGCGGACGAGGGCGAGGAGGGTACCGCTGCGGGAGAGTTGTGGCGCTGCCGAGGCACGGGCGTCCGGCCGGTCCTGGGGCGGACGGGGCGGGGAAGCAGGCGCGGCGGTGAGGAAGGCGGCTGACATTGCAGGTGGGATAAAAGCACAAAACGGGAACAATTGTCAAGGGAAATATTTCGGGGGCGAGTCCTATCGGCGGTGGGGCGCCGATCCTGCGTGACGCTGGGTGTCTGGCCCACGATGCCGGGGGAGCCACAGCGCGAACCAGGCGAACCCTGACAGGCCAATCAGTGCCACGGGGTGAGCATGCGGTAGGTGGCCAGATTCATGTGCGCAATCTTCCCCGCATCACCTGCGCCATGGCTCCGAGCGCCAACGCTGCGCTGATCTGGGATGAGTGGCCAACCTTGCCGCTGACCGATGGCTCGACGATCACACCGGCGTCGGTGTTGTTGAGTGCGGAGGCCTCGTTCAAGAAATGGCAATGGTTGGCGTGTGACGATCGCGTCGAAAGGCGGGCGCTTTTGTACGCCGGTGGGGCGAATGTCGCGGCTGCTTGACAGCTTGCTCGCTGATAGCGAGTGTCCGCGGTGGCGCTGATCATTCCGACGCGCGTGCTGGTGCAGTCGCCAAGATGCCCCGTCCGGATGCGAAGCGCTTGCGCGAGAAGCTTGGACGCATCGCCGCCGATCCATCAGGCTCCAACCCGGCGGCGAAGCCACTGGTCGGACAAGCTGGCGTATTTCGCGTGCGGCAGGGAGATTGGCGCGCGGTCTATGTTATCGAGGATGGTGATCTGATCGTCGATCGCGTCGGCAGTCGCAAGGAGGTCTATCGATGAATGCGCCGTGGCTAAAGCCGGTGGCCGAAACGAGCAGAACGGTCACTCTACGCAAACGCGACTGGCGGGCGTTGATCGCGCGGCTGGAGGATCTGGAGGATCTGGCGGCGATTGCGGAACGCCTCGCGTATGAGGAGAAGGTCGGAAAAGAAGTCGCACGCCGGGACTATCTGACCGGCGAGGAGATGCGGCGCATCCTGGATGACGAAAGCCCTGTAAAGGTTTGGCGTGAAAAGCGCCGGCTGACACAGCGGGAACTGGCGGAGCAATCGGAAGTCAGCGCGAGCTATCTGGCGGAGATCGAGACGGGGAAGAAGCCGGGAAGCGCGGCGGCGCTGCGCAAGCTGGCTCGGGTGCTGGCGGTGCCGATGGAGAATTTGCTGTCGCATCCGCCTTATCGGCGGTAGGGCTGATCCAGGGGCGGGACGGAGATCGACCATGTCTAACACTTTCGGATTCGCCGTGGTGCTGGAGCCGCAGCCGGAAGGTGGCTTCATCGTGAGCGTGCCGGCACTGCCGGAGGTGGTGACCGAAGGCGATAGTGACGCAGAGGCAACGGCGATGGCGGAAGACGCCATTCGCGCGGTTCTGGCGTATCGCCGCGATCACGGCATTCCGATACCCGGTGACGTGTAGGCGCAGGTCAAAGTTGCTCCTCAGATTCGGGGGCGGCCCTTCCCAACAAACGCGCGACGGCGTCGCGTAGCGCAGGGTCGTGCTGCTCAAGCAGCTCTCGGCGTGACGGTGTGCGTCCTGCTGCGACGGCGGCGTCATAGACCGCATCAGCGGAGTTGATGCGGCCGATTTGCTCCAAGGTGCGCAGAAAGTCTCGCATGGTAATGATGATGGCGCGTGACGCTTCCTCGCGTGCCAGACGCAGGCCGGTGACCTTGCGATCTTCGCTGAGCAGGACGACGCGCTCGTCAGGTTCGAGATGGACGTGGTGGCGGGCGTATTCGATCGCGGCGCGCTCGCCCAGATCGAGTTCGCGTTCGATCAGCCCCGCCTCGTAGTCACGCGCGAAGGCGGAGAATGCATTGGTCGGCGCGATGTGCACTCGGTCGAGATGGGCGTTCGCCCACTCGACGATGACGCCGGCGCCGAGGCGAGACTCGTCGCGAGTGGCCTCGAAGAAGACCGCATCGGGAATGATCACCGGACCATTGGCATAGAGCAGGTAGTCGAGGCTGGCGGCGGCGGCCAGGGTGATCAGGGGGCCAGCATCGACGATCAGCAGCTTCGCGCGGATGGGGTCAGCCGACATTGCCGCGATCTGGCGGCGGGCTCAGCCAGCGGCGCAACCAGTCCTGGTCTTCCGGTGTCAGCGATGAGGGGTAACGCGGCATCGGAAGGTGCGCGGCTCGCAGGGCCAGGATCAGGTCTGCGACGGATACGGGGTGGCCCAAGCGAGCGGCGATTTCCTGGCGATCGAGGTCGCCTCGGCTGTAGGCCTCGATCAGGGGGCGGTCGATGGTGAGCTGGTCCATGGGATGCATGTTAGCAGGTTTCGCGTCCGCCAACGATACTCCGCTCAGTTCAAGCCGGTGGCGTTTGATAGAGCCTCGGCTTTTACCAATCGCGGTATGGAATGGATGAGAGCCTGACGTCAGGTTGAGGCGTAGTTCCCCAAATTAATCCACGCCTCCCTAGGCTCGCACCCATCATGAGCGTACCCACGCTATTCCTCGCCAGCTCAGTGTGGGGACACGGCCCAACAAACACGTGATCTAGACTTGAATCACTACCAGTTCCTATCGGTATGGGCACGTACGGGATGATCATTGACCTCCCGGCTCGAAACTCGACCTGGGGCGCTCTAATCCGTGACGAAACCAGACGCCATTCTCGCTCGTCCTTGAAGGCGGTGTGCTTGAACAGGGCGGCACAGTCAATCAAAGAAGCTAAGAACGCATTGGTTTGGTCGTCATCTGATCCGGAACGGTACTCGCCCTATCGATGTAGAAGCTGACCGTTTCTTGTATTATTCGGTTCTGAATTGCATCATCACTAGTGTCCGGTCAATTCCCCCATAGTTTCAATTGGTTAGGGTTCATGTCGGTCTCGGATTCGTCGGCGGTATGAGAAAGTGCTGATTTTATCCCGATCTTCTCAAACACTGTGACTGAAATCACCTGGAGCAATG
>DASXFW010000170.1:0-4080 GCA_036489395.1 Acetobacteraceae bacterium
GTGCACATCGTTCAATTCCGTCGCTGTCTGCGGCTCGACCAGAAGCACGTCTTCGACCAGAAGGCCGGCATCGCGCAGCTCTTGCGCCAGTGCGTTCTCGTAGAGCGTTTCGACAAACCCAACCCCGCGCGTATTCAGCACAGTGAATGCGCAGCCGATCACCTGCCCCGACAGATCATTAAGCCGCGCACTATCTGCGTGTTCTGCGTGCATCTTCTGTCATCTGCGTTAAAATACTTGCTTCGCGATGCTACCAACAATCGATAACGGAAGGCCTGACGCACCCACGTCGTAGCCGGCGTGCGAGGTTTCGCACTCACGGATTCAAGCAGGAGCAAACAGTCAGAACGGCTTGGGTGATGGAGAGACGGGTTTGAAGGACCGGCCTGGGCGCAAAGCTGCCGAGTATCGGCGGAATGAGACGTCTGTTTCCGCGAACGCCTGATGGGCCGGGCCATGACAGACATGGGTCGAGACCCGACATTCAAACTGACCCACTACCCATGCCCTCGGCCTGGGGCTTCGCACGGATCAATAATACTTTCTCAGCGATCTCTGCGGTTCTCAGCGGACTCTGCGTTGAATAAGCCAACCGCCAACCGCACCAGACCACCGTTGGCTGCCGCGCGGTTCATCCCGGCCATCGCGCCAACCGCGCAAAACCGCACTGCCCCCCGGATTGCGCTTGCGCTAAGGGAAGCGACAGCAACCGGAACACGACAGATGCAAGAACAAGAATGGGTGCGCGTGCAACGCGACGTGCGTGGTGTGGCGACGGTGACCATCGATAATGCCGCCCGGCTGAACGTGCTGAACCCGCCGATCATGACCGCATTGATCGACGCCGTCGAAACGCTCGCACGCGATGCAACGCTGCGCGTCGTGGTGCTGCGCGGCGCCGGCGATCGAGCGTTCATCGGCGGCGCCGACATCAACGCAATGGCGACGCTCGAGCCCGCCACGGCCCGCGCGTTCATTACGCTCGTGCACCGCAGTTGCGACGTATTCCGCAAACTGCCGGTACCGGCGATCGCCCGCATCCAGGGATGGACGCTGGGCGCCGGCCTGGAAGTCGCCGCCGCCTGCGATTTCCGCATCGCCAGCACCAACGCGCGGTTCGGTATGCCGGAGGTGCGCGTCGGCGTGCCCTCCGTTGTCGAAGCGGCGTTGCTGCCCGGGCTGATCGGCTGGGGCCGCACGCGCCGCCTGCTGCTGACCGGCGAGACGATCGACGCGGTGACCGCGCTGTCCTGGGGGCTGGTGGAAGAAGTCGTGCCGCCCGCCGAACTGGATGCGGCATTGGAGCGCGACGTTGCGAACATTCTCGCGTCCGGTCCGCGCGCAATACGACAGCAGAAGGCGTTGATCGCCGACTGGGAAAGCTTATCGCTTGAAGCAGCGATCCAGCGCGGCATCGATTGCTTTGCCGATGCGTGGCACGACGACGAACCGCGCACCATGATGGCGGCGTTCCTCAGCCGTCGGCGCGACCGGGGTTGATCCCGCGCCGATCAGACCGGGGATTGTGCCGACCGGCCACGCCTCTACTCTGCCGTGGTAACCGGCGGTCGGACGGAGGAAACACAACATGAGCACGCAGGAACACCTGACCGGCGCGGAATGGCTGGCGCGCAGTCTGAAGGCGAACGGCACCACGCACGTGTTCTTCATCGACGCGGTGATCCGTCGCACGCTGATCGAGCTTGGCGCGCTGGGCGTGCAGCGCGTGCTGGGACACAGCGAGAAAGCCGTCGCGTACATGGCCGACGCCTATGCGCGCATCAGCGGCCGGCCCGGCATCTGTTTCGCGCAGTCGGTCGGCGCGGCGAATTTGGCGTCCGGCTTGCAGGATGCGTGGCTGGGCCGCAGCCCGGTCATCGCGATCACCGGACGCAAGGCGCCCGCGCATCAGCATCGCAATGCCTATCAGGAGATTCCGCATCATCCGATGTTCTCGTCGGTGACGAAGTTCTCCGCCGATGTGGATTCCGCCGCCGATCTGCCGCGGCTGCTGCGCCAGGCCTGGCGTGAGGCGATGACCGGCTCGCCGCGCCCGGTGCATCTCGATCTGAACGGCTTGCAGGGCGAGATCATCGAGGCCGGCAGCGTGCCGGAATCCGCCGACGTCGATCCGGCGTTCCAGTTGCGCATGCCGCCGTATCGGCCGACGCCGGCGGATGATGAAATAGAACGCGCCGCCGCGGCGCTGCGCGGATCGAAGCGCCTGGCGATCGTCGCCGGTGCGGGCGTGACCGCATCGCAGGCAGGCCCGGAATTGCTCGCACTCGGCCGTGCGCTGGCCGCACCGATCGGCACGTCGCTCGGCGCGCGCGGCACCATCCCGACGCGAGATCGGCTGTCGATCGGCTGCGTCGGCAATTACGGCGCGCCGCCGGCAAACCAGATCGTGCACGAGGCCGACATGGTGTTGTTTGTCGGCTGCCACACCGGCGACCAGGTGACGCACACCTGGCGCATCCCGGCGATGCACACACCGTGCGTACAGATCGACATCGATCCGACGGAATTGGGGCGGTCCTATCCGCATACGCTCGGGCTGATGGGAGACCCGAAGGTAACGCTGGCAAAGCTGCTGACCGCGCTTGGCACCCCCGGGTCAAGCCCGGGGGCAAGAACCCGCGACACCGCGTTTGCCGACCGCGCGGCCGGCATCGTCGCGGCATGGCGCGAATCGCGCGCACCGCTGCTCGCGCAGAACTCGGTGCCGATCTATCCGGACCGGCTGTGCGACGAGATCACCCGCGCGTTGCCGGAAGACGGAATCCTCGTGGCGGATACAGGGTATTCCGGCATCTGGACTTCGACGCTGATCGAGCTGAATGGCACCGGCCAGACCTATCTGCGAGCGGCCGGATCGCTTGGCTGGTCGTTCCCTGCGGCGCTCGGCGCGAAATGCGGTGCGCCGAATCGCAAGGTGATCTGCTGGTCGGGCGACGGCGCGATCTACTACCACCTGACGGAACTTGAAACCGCGCGACGGCGCGGCATCGCCGTGGTGCTGGTGATCAACAACAACTCCGGCTTCGGCCAGGGCTGGCCGAACATCCAGCGCCAGCAAGGCAACAAGCCAGGCGACGTGCGCGAGCTGGTGCGTTTCGGACCGACGAACTTCGCCGACGTGGCTGCCATGTTCGGCCTGCGCGGGATTCGCGTCGAGCAACCGTCGCAAATCGGCCCGGCGCTGCGCGATGCGCTGGCGTCGGACGAAACGGTGGTGGTGGATGTCGCGACCGACATCGACTGCCGAGCGCCCGAACCCTGGCTGCCGGCGGCGGCTTGAGTCATGGCGCTGGTGTTCCATGAACGCGTCGGACTGGACGGGCGGCGCATCAGCCCGTTCTCCTGGCGCATTCGCTACGCCTTCGCACACAAGGGCCTCGATCCGGAGGTCGTGCCGACGCGCTTCGCCGACGTGGAGCGCATCCGCGCTCTCAGCAACCAGCACTTCGTGCCGATCATCGAGGACGACGGAAAGGTGGTGCACGACAGTTGGGCCATCGCGTGCCATCTGGAAGACCGCTTTCCCGACCGTCCGTCGTTGTTCGGCGGCGATGCGGGCCGCGGCGCCGCGCGGCTGGTCAACATCTGGTCCGACATGACGGTGGCCTCGCGGATGCGGCGGCAAATCTATGGCGACTTCGTCCGGGTGATCGATCCCGCCGACCGCGCGTATTTCCGCCACTCGCGCGAAACGATGCTGGGCACGACGCTGGAGGACTACAGCGCCGATCGCGACGAACATCTGCCGGCGTTGTTCGAAGCATGCGCGCCGCTGCAGCGCATGCTCTCCGAACATCCATATCTGGCCGGCACGTCGCCCGCTTATGTCGATTACGTGGTGTTCTCGGTCTTTCAGTGGGCGCGCGTCGGCAGCCCGCGCGACGTGCTGGCCAACACCGCGAGTATGGATGCTGTCCGCGCATGGCGCGAACGCATGGTGGCGCTGTATGGCGGTCTCGGCGACCGCTTCGCATTGTATCCGGCAGAGCGCAGCGCCTGACGATCGTCCCCCCTCCCCTTGAGGGAGGGGGTTAGGGGGAGGGGTGCGTACAGCCGCGG
>DASXFW010000310.1:0-2738 GCA_036489395.1 Acetobacteraceae bacterium
TTTTCCACACGGGTGTGGCAATTCGGACTCGCGGGGACGGTTCACTGGCTGCCGCCGCACTACCTGACCGGCGCCAACCGACGTGCCGTCCGTCCAATCCAATTCTTGCAAATGCGATTCGTCCGCATTGAGAACTGCTGGTGGAGCGTCAGGCGAGGGCGCGACGCCCCTAGCGATATGCTACGCTCCGCCAATGCCCCTCACTGTCCTTCTCGACCTCGATGGAACCCTGATCGACTCGCTGCCCGGCATCCGCGCGAGCTGCCTCGCCACACTGGACGCGCTTGGCCTGCCGCCGCGGCCGGGCACCGATTTCCGCAGCCTAGTCGGGCCGCCGCTGCCCGAGGTGATGCGCCGCCTGCTGCATCCCTACAGCGATACGCGGATCGACGCCGCTGTCACCGCCTACCGCGCGCACTACGCCGAAGCCGGCGTGTTCCTGGCGACCATCTACCCTGGCGTCGAGGCCATGCTCCATCGCCTGCATTCCGCCGGCACGCGCATGTTCTGCGCCACGTCCAAGCGCACGATGTTCGCCCGGCCGATCCTGCAACGCCTCGGCCTGGCGGAGCGGCTGGCCGGCATCTACGGCACCGAGCCGGACGGCAGCCTGGACCACAAGGCCGATCTGATCGCCGCGCTGGTGCGCGCGGAACGCCTGGAGCCGGGCCGCACGATCATGGCCGGCGACCGTTCGCACGACATGGAGGGCGCCCGCGCCAACGGCGTGCGTTCGATCGGCGTGCTGTGGGGCTACGGCACCCGTGCGGAGCTGGAGGCCGCCGGGGCCGACGCGCTGGCCGCCAGCCCGGAAGAACTGACCGATATCGCGTGCGAGTTCGGACATACGCCAAGGTCATGAGAGCAGGGCGGATAAGCGCAGCCCAATCCGCCATAGTGATGGCCCCGAAAGGCGATGGATAACTCCTGCTCGTGGCCGAGGGCGCTACGCTTTCCGCCCTACGCCAATGTCCGTGGCATCCCGAAGGTCAATCCCCGGCCTGCGCCGCGCGGAAGCCGCCAACACCACGCTCGATGTCCGTCACGTGCCGCGGCGGGAACCCGGTCGGGTCTGTCAGCCCGCAGGCGTGCGCGATGATCTCCACCTCCGCGCGCACCTGCTTCGCGTAGCGCGCCACCCGCACCGCCTCGTCCGCCGGGTCCAGCCCGGAAATCAGCCGCTCCTGCGACGAGGTCACCCCGGTCGGGCACCGCCCGGACCCGCATTTCATTGCCTGGATGCAGCCCAGCGAGAACATGAATCCGCGCGCCGAGGACACGAAATCCGCCCCCATACACAGCGCCCACGCCACCTTGTCCGGCGTGATCAGCTTGCCGGATGCGACGATGCGGATGCGTTGCTTCAGTCCGTGCCGGTCGCGCGCTTCCGCCACCATCGGCAGAGCGAGGGTGATGGGCATTCCCACGTAATCGATCAGCGGCGCCGGTGCCGCCCTCGCCGCCATCCACCTGGATATAGTCGGGGCAGCCCTCCGGATGCAGCACGCAGTCGCTGAACCAGGCGTCGAGGAAACCCGCCTCGCCGACCACGAACTTCACCCCGACCGGCTTGCCCGTCACGGTCCGCACGCGGTCCACAAACAGGCCGAGTTCGCGCACGTTGCCGATGTCCAGGTGGCGGTTCGGGGCTGATGCTGTCCTGGCCCACAGGGATGCCGCGGATGCCGGCGATCTCCGGCGTCACCTTGATCCCGGGCAGGATGCCGCCCTTCCCGGGCTTCGCGCCCCGCGCCAGTTTCACCTCGAACGCCCGCACGTGTTCTTGCGCCGCGATCTCCTGCAGGCGCGTCTCCGACAGCTTGCCGTGCTCGTCGCGCACGCCATACTTCGCCGTGCCCATCTGCATGATCACGTCGCAGCCGCCTTCCAGGTGGTAGCGCGCCAAGCCGCCCTCCCCGGTCGCCATCCAGACGCCGGCTAGCTTCGCGCCGCGCGACAGCGCCGACACCGCGGCGTGGCTCAGTGCGCCGTAGCTCATGCCGCTGATGTTGAAGAAACTGGCCGGGTGGAACGGCGGCCGGCACGCGCCCGGCCCCTCGGTGATGCCGATCGGCTTGCCGCCCCAAGTTCGTCTTTCTTCGTCCAGCACCGGGAAGGCTGCGTTGCGGAACACGAACGCCGGCACGTTCTCGCTGCCGAAGCTGCGCAGGTTGGAAACGCCCTTCGCGGACCGATACACCCAGGCGCGTTCCAGCCGGTTGAACGGCCGCTCCGCCCAGTCCGGCAGGTATTGGTACTGCCGCATGTATTCGCCGAGTGTTTCGGCGAAATAGCGGAAATACCCGATCACCGGATAGTTGCGCAGGATGGTGTGCTGCGTCTGCCGCCGGTCGTGCACATACAACGCGAACAGGCTGGCCAGCACCAACGCGATGATGGCGGTTCCGAGCATGGCGTTCCTCCCCCGGTATTGCGACCTTGTGTCGCTGCTGCGGAGCGGTCACCTGGCGCGTCGCGTCGCAGCAATCCCGCGCGGAAGATTGCCTCGTCGCTACAGGTCTTAGAGTCTGTCCGGAAACATCGCTAGCCCATCTTATTCACGCATAGCTGGGATTCGCTGACGGGCATGGTACAAACCACTGAAATCGCGTAGAGATTGGTTGCGAGGCCATTCTCGAAGCGAGGACAGAATCTGCCATGCCCGTCACCGACCACGATACGCTTCTGCCATTCTCATTGCCAAGTCTCTGCAAGAAGAAGATCACCGCCGCATTCGA
>DASXFW010000315.1:0-14020 GCA_036489395.1 Acetobacteraceae bacterium
GGGAGGGGTCGATCTGTACGTTTCGACCCCTCCCCCAACCCCTCCCACAAGGGGAGGGGAGACCTACGCGCCGCGCAATATCGATTACGTAGGCCGATCCCGCGAATAGCCGATGGCGCAGAACGTGCCGCCCATATAGCGCTCCTGCACCGGATCGCCGCTGACCTTGCCCGCAAGCTGTCCGGCGAACGGATCGGCGCTGTCCTGCGGCGTCCAGCCCAACTTCTCGCGCGCGTCGTCGCGCCACCACGTCATGCGCGCGTTGTCCGAGGCGCCCCACACCACGCTATACCCAACATCCGGCGTTATTACGCAACGGATCACCAGGCGCGACAGATCCGCGTAGGAAAGCCACGTGGCCAGCATCCGCGCATCCACCGGCTCGGGGAACGCCGAACCGATGCGGACGAACACGCTCTCCACGCCGTGCTTGTACCAATACAAGCGCCCCATCAGCTCGCCATACGCCTTGGACAATCCGTAGAACCCGTCGGGCAGGAACTGCGTGTCCGCGCCCAGCGACTCGCTTCGCTCGTGGAACCCGATCGAGTGGTTCGACGATGCGAACACCACACGCGCGCGCTCGCGCCGTGCCGCTTCGTAGATGTGATACAGGCCGCGGATGTTCGGCCCGAGCACTTCCTCGAACGGCCGCTCCACCGATACGCCGCCCAGGTGCACGATCGCGCCGCAGCCCTCCGCCAGCCGCAGCATCGTCACGCCGTCGTTCAGGTCGGCGCGGGTGAACGACGCACCCGCCGGCACCGCATCGGGAAACGCCGCGATGTCCGTCATCCGCAGCGTCCAGCCCGCGGCCGACAGCGACTTCGCCAGCACGCGGCCCAGCGCGCCCGACGCTCCCGTCAGAAGAACCGGCTTGGCAGGTGTATCGGTCATGGCATGCTGTCTCCTTCGTTCATCCGGAGCGTCATCATGCGCACGTTGGAGCACACCGCCCAGGCCCTCGCCGACGGCCGCACCACCAGCCGCGCCTTGGTGGAGGAATGCCTTGCCCGCATCGCCGACCCAGCCGGCGAGGGCGCCCGCGCGTTCATCAAGGTGCACGCCGACTCCGCCCGCGCGATGGCCGACGCGATGGACGCACTGCGCCGCGCCGGCCGCGCACCAGGCCGCTACGCCGGCATTCCGGTCTGCCTGAAGGACTTGTTCGACATCGCCGGCGAACCCACCCCCGCCGGTTCGCGGGCGCTGGCCGACGCACCGCCCGCCACCGACCACGCGCCGGTGGTGCGGCGCATGCTCGCCGCCGGCTTCGTGCCGGTAGGGCGCACCACCATGACCGAGTTCGCGTTCTCCGGCCTTGGCATCAACCCGCACTACGGCACGCCGCTGTCGCCGTGGGACCGCGCTGCCGGCCGCATCCCGGGCGGCAGCTCCTCCGGCACCGGCGTTGCGGTGGCCGACGAAATGGCCGTGGCGGGCCTGGGCACCGACACCGGCGGCTCCTGCCGCATCCCGGCGGCGTTCTGCGGCGTCGTCGGCTACAAGCCCACGGCACGCCGCGTGCCGATCGCCGGCGTGCTGCCGCTGGCACCCAGCCTGGATTCGGTCGGGCCGCTCGCCCCCAGCGTGGCGTGCTGTGCGACGATCGACGCCGTGCTGGCCGGCGAGCCGCCCGCGCCGCGGCCGCCCGTCCCGCTGGCCGGGCTGCGCCTGGCGGTGCCGGAGAACCTCGTGCTCGACAACGTGGACATAACCGTCGCCGCGGCGTTCGACCGCGCGTTGTCCGCGCTGTCGCGCGCCGGCGCGCGCATCGAGCGCACGCGCTTCCCGGAATTCGAGGATATCCTGTCGGTCAACGCCAAAGGCGGCTTCGCGGCGTCCGAGGGATACGCCTGGCATCGCCCCGTCCTGGCGGCAAAGGGCGCGCTGTACGACCCACGCATCCGTATGCGGATCGAGCGCGGCGCGTCGATGACCGCGGCCGATTATCTCGACGTGGCGAACGCACGCACCCGGCTGATCGCTGCATTCGACGCACGCACCAGCGACTATGATTGCGTGTTGATGCCGACCGTGCCGATCGTCGCGCCGCGCATCGCCGATCTCGATGACGAGCGTGAATACAATCGCACTAACATGCTGATCCTGCGCAACACCGCGTTCGGCAATTTTCTTGATCGCTGCGCCATCAGCCTGCCGTGTCATCGTCCGGACGAAGCGCCGGTCGGCCTGATGCTGATGGGCGAGACGATGGGCGACGCGCGCTTGTTTGCGATCGCCGCCGCGGTCGAGGCGGCGCAGGAGGGCCGGTGATCCTGTCTGGCATTGCGAGTTGTCCACCGGCCTTCGGCCGACCCGCGACTGGATGAAACCGCTGCGCCGACGCCCTTTGTGTCATGGCCGGCCGGAGCCTGTCCTCGGGCGCGCCTTTGGCGCGACCCGTGGGCCGGCCATGACACGGGTAGTTTCTTGTTAGTTGCGACCGGCCAACGGAGTCGACCCGCCCCGGATGAAGTGCAGCGCTGCCCCCTCATCCTGCCGACGGCGGTCGGCATGACGAGGGGGCAACCACGCGGCCTATGCATGGCTTGAAAGCTCAAGTTTCTCGCCAGAAGCATAGCACCCTTCGCAATGCCAGCGCCCCGTTAATGGTAACTTCACGACTCTCTGGCAAACCAGCGCGCGCCAAATGGATCGCGCCGCATGCCGCATCGCTTCAACCACCTCACGCCCCTTCTCGAGCATCCGCGCACCAGGCAACTGCTGATCGCGTGCGGCCTTGGCATCGGCGTAGTCCTGGCCGCCGCCATGACGTGGTTCACGCTCGTGTCGCGACAGGCCGTCATCAAGGACGCCGTGCGCGAAATGCGCAACGACGCACTGCTGCTGTCCGGGGAGGAGGACCGGTCGCTGCAGGCGGTCAACGTGGTGCAGCTCAGCCTGGCAGAGCACCTGCGCGCGATCGGCATCGACTCGCCGGAGCGCTTCGCGCAGCTCGCGGCCTCCGAGTCAATTTACCAGAACCTTAGCGACCGGATTGCCGGCCTGCCCTACATCACCGGTCTTCTGCTGTTCGATCGGCACGGCGAGTTGGTGAACTTCTCCCGTGCCTGGCCGCCCCCGCGGCTCAGCGGCGCCGGTCACGACTTCATTGACGCGCTGATGTCGGCCGGAACGCCCGAGCCGTTCATCAGCGCGCCGTCGCGCGGCAAGGTCACCGGCCAGTGGGAGATCTACCTCAGCCGCCGGCTCGTGGCGGCTGACGGGCAGCTTCTCGGTTTCGTGGTCTGCACCATCCAGATCGATTACTTCGAGCAAGTCTATGCCCGGTTGCCGCTCACCGGCGGGGGCAGGTACGTACTGTTCCGGCGCGACGGCATGTTGATCGCGCACTATCCGCACTCCGATCCTGCCATTGGCAAGACCTTCGGCGACACGCTGAACTTCAGCCGCGTGATTGACGCGCTCGGTTCCGGCGTGGTGCGGCAGAAAGGCAGCTTCGACGGCAAGGAACGCCTGATGGTCGCGCATGCGATGGCGCACTTTCCGCTGATCGTCTCGGTCCGCGACACGACGGCATCGATTCTTACCGCATGGCGGCAGGAGAGCAATGTCCTGATCGCGGCGACGGTGTTGCTGGAACTGACGATCGCCGGGACGGTGTTTCTGGCCCTGCGTCACCTTCGTAGCCATGAAGGCCTGTTGGCAGCCCAGGCCGCGCGGGCACGGGCGGAGAACGACCTCGCCCTGGCCGGGGAGCGTGAGCATGCCGCGCGCGCAATGCACCTGCAGGTGCTGCGCTTCGACACCGCGGCGCAGAACATGGTGCAGGGCCTGCTGATGGTTGATCGCGACGGCAACGTCGTGGTGGTCAACCGGCGCTTTTGCCAGATCTGGGGCCTGCCGGCGGACATCGTCGTGCCGGGCATGCGTTATATCGACCTGACGGATCTCGTTTCGTCGCGCGGCAATGTCTCCCCGGAGGACATGGCGGACATCCGCCGCTGGCGGGAGGCGGCGACCGATGGCCGTGTGCGCTCGAACTTTGTCTGGGAGGTGGCCGACGGCCGCGCGTTCGCCGTCACTCACCAGCCGATTGAAGACGGCTGGCTCACCACGTATGAGGACACCACGGAGCGCCGCGTCGCCGAAGCCCGAATCGCGCATCTGGCGCGGCACGATGCGCTGACCGACCTGCCCAATCGCGTGTTGTTCCATGAGAAGCTGGAGCATGCCCTGGCATTCGCACGCCGGGGTCGTCTGC
The DNA here is from genome assembly GCA_036489395.1 of Acetobacteraceae bacterium. Taxonomy (GTDB): domain Bacteria; phylum Pseudomonadota; class Alphaproteobacteria; order Acetobacterales; family Acetobacteraceae; genus JASHVB01. The sequence continues at coordinate 4,229 of DASXFW010000315.1, forward strand.
TGGCGCTGCTCTGCCTGGACCTCGACCAGTTCAAGGCGGTGAACGACACGCTCGGGCATCCGATCGGCGATGGCCTGTTGAAAGCCGTGGCCCGCCGACTACAGGACGGCGTGCGCGAGACAGACACCGTCGCCCGGCTCGGCGGCGACGAATTCGCCATCGTGCAGACCGCAATGGAATCGCCTGCCGATGCCACGGGGCTGGCGGACCGGGTGCACAAGCTGATCGAGGCGCCGTTCGACATCGACGGCCACCAGATCGTCATCGGCGCCAGCATTGGCATCGCCTTCGCGCCGCAGGACGGGCTGGATGCGGATCAACTGCTGAAATGCGCCGATCTGGCGCTGTACCGGGCCAAGGTCGATGGACGCGGCCTGTACCGCTTGTTCCAGGCCGAGATGGACGCGGCCATGCAGGCACGCCGTATCCTCGAACTGGACCTTCGTCTGGCTCTGCAAGCCGGACAACTGGAAGTGTTCTTTCAACCGCTGGTCGATGTGCGGGCCAGGCGGATTGCTGGCTGCGAAGCGCTGCTGCGCTGGTGGCATCCGACGAGGGGGCTGATCCCGCCCAGCCAGTTCATTCCCCTGGCCGAGGAGACGGCGATGATCGTGCCGATCGGCGAGTGGGTGCTGCGGCAGGCCTGCGCTACCGCCGCCGGCTGGCCGGACGGAATGAAGGTCGCGGTCAATCTCTCCCCGGTGCAGTTCAAGAGCCGCAACCTGGTCGAGGTCGTCGTCGCCGCATTGCGCGAGTCCGGACTGGACGCAAGCCGGCTCGAGCTCGAGATCACCGAGACGGTGATGCTGCAGGACACCGATGCCACTCTGGCGACGCTGCATCACCTGCGTGAACTCGGCATCCGGCTCGCGATGGATGATTTCGGCACGGGCTATTCGTCACTGAGTTATCTCACGCGCTTCCCGTTCGATCGGATCAAGATCGACCAGTCCTTCGTCCGCGAACTTGGCAAGCAGGACGATTGCATGGCGATCGTGCGTGCGGTGACCGCGCTTGGCCGCGACCTGGGCATGGCCATCACCGCCGAGGGTGTGGAAACGCGCCAACAGCTCGATACGCTGGAACATGCAGGCTGCACCGAAGTGCAAGGCTATTTGTTCAGCCGTGCGGTGCCGGCGGCAACGCTGATCGATATGCTGAAGTCCAACCCGATGGATCCGGATGCCTGGCCGTCGGCAGATGCGTGCGTCTCGCCCCGGCGCGCGGAGACCAACGAACGTGTCGCCGTGCTGTCCGAGTGATATTATGAAACCGTCCGGGTAATCTTACCAAGGGCCGCAGGGATACCAAGCGGCGAAATGAGTGCTCTCCGGCCGCGCCTCCCTCGTCATGCCGACAAAGGTCGGCATCCACGGCTTTGCTGCGTGCATCGAGGCAAGTCGTGGATGCCGACCTGCGTCGGCATGACGGTACGGACCTCGGCGCATACGTCATTCATTTGGCCGCCTGGTATGACGTATGCCGCCGCCGGGCCCGATTGTCGTCGCCGGGCTTCAACCATCCTTGGCGCAATGAACATCGCGGGCGTGGAGGCTCTCGGTGAGTCGGCTGGTTCGCCGTCCGGTATCAGGTCCGCGAATTCGCCTCATCCAGCAGATCGCGCGGCAGCCAGACGCGGGTGACGCGCCATTCCGTGCTCTGCAGGCTCAGCTCCAGCCGGATCGGCTGCGGCCGGTCGCCAGCGCGCAGGCTGACGACGAAATGCGTCGGATCGTTGAAGAACGCCCAGCCGACATGCACATCCGCCTGGTTCGCCGCCGCATCGTCACCAGCATGGCGGGCCGCCGCGACCAGACCTTGCGGCGTGACCTGCTGGTCCACTGCGCCCGCGGCGACGCCACGCACGAACGATGCGCCGAACGCTGGCAGTTCGTCGCTGGCCGTCGTTGCGCGCGGTCCGTCCAGGTTGTCGCAGATATCTTCCTTGATGCCCTCGCGCACCGAGGACCAATCGACCAGGGTCTTCAGCGTCTTGGCATTGCCGGTGTGGATCGCATGATCGATGCGGTAGAGCGTCACATACGGGTACGCGACATAGGCCAACGCAATAAGGCCGACGATGGTTGTCATAGCCCGGGCGGCACGCATGCTCTCTTGCTCCCTGGCACAGCCTGGTTCGCCTGGATAACGCCGCGCGATGGTGGCGATTTCCCGTGCGATCGGCGGACAGTACGCCACGAATGCTTGATGAACCGCTAACTTTCGCGTGTCAGGCTGGCATAAAGTGCCGGATCGGTGGCGCCCTCGGTGCTGAAGGCCAGAACGCGGCTCGTTGGCGTGAGATTCAGCGTCGCGCGTGCGGCGGGATCGGCGGCAGCCAGCAACATGGCGGCGAGACCCGCCACGCCGGATTCACCCGATTCGATGCCCTGCGCAGCCAGCAGCCGCATCGTCGCCACGGCGGCCTCGTCGGGAATGGCCATGAAGGCGGCGGTGGCGCGCTCGAGCTCCTGCCAGGCAAGCAGGCTGGGTTCGCCGCAGGCCAGGCCGGCCATGACGGTATCGAGGTCGCCGGGGATCGCGGTGCGCTCCCCCAGCTCGGCGCTGGCGAGCAGGCAGGCGGCCCGGTCCGGCTCCACCACGATCAAGGCGGGGGAGGGTTGGAAGCGGGCGCGCATGTGGATGGAGACGGCGGCGGCTGCCCCGCCGACGCCGCCTTGGATGAATACGTGGGTCGGTGGGTCGCCGGTCCACTGGTCGGCGGCCTCGTCCGCCATCAGCCGATAGCCCTGCATGATGTCGCGCGGAATTTCCGTGTAGCCTGGCCACGCGGTATCGGAGACGACGTGCCAGCCATGGGCATCGGCCTGCCGCGCCGCCTCGCGCACCGTGTCGTCGTAGGTGCCGGCGACACGGCGGATTTCGGCGCCGTAGCGGGCGATGGCGTCGGCCCGGCTCTGGCTGACGCCGGCGTGAATGAAAATGACGCAGCCCGCGTGAAACCGCTGCGCACCCCAGGCGACGGCGCGGCCATGATTGCCGTCGGTGGCGCAGGTCACGGTAACGTGCTCCGTCGCCACGCGAGAGGTGCCGGCTTCCAGCGCGGCCGTCGTCGCATGCAGCGCAGCCCCGGTGCGGGCCAGTTCGTTCAGCAGCAGCGTGGCGACCGCATAGGCACCGCCCAGTGCCTTGAAGCTGCCGAGGCCGAAGCGCGCGGCTTCGTCCTTCAGGCGTAGTGCGCCCAGGTGCGACTGCCGGGCGAGATTCGGCAGGTCGTGCAGCGGTGTCGGCGCGTAGCCAGGCCATGCAGTGATCTCCGCCTTGGCGCGGCGAAACCTGCCGGCGGGCAGCACCGTGATGCCAGGCGTGCCAAGACGCGGGTTGGGAAACACGCGGAACGGGAGGGGTGGTAGCATGGCGGTGAGGCTAGCGCCGCGATGATCGGCCGGCCACGGCGGTGCCGAAGCCCGTCTTGGGCGCAGCACCGCGGCGGCGTGCCGGTACGGTGCGAGGCCGGCGCTGCACTGCATCGTTTCGTAGAATGCAGGCAGTGCATATTGTAACAGAACCGTACCGGAGTCCCGAGCGCTTCGGCTGATTGTTCTGACACCGATCAACGCCGATGACGCGTGGATCGCAATCGCACCGACCGCGCAACAACGCTGCGGATGCCGGATACGGGCTGCGAAATCCGGTGGTGGAATCGTATGAGGATGTGGAATTTCCAAGCATACCGACGAACGGTCTGCGTTTGCCGAGCTAAACCCCGTAGCGCCCATAGAATTGCCGCAAACACGACATTCCGCCGCAAGCACATGTGCTAGGCTATGCCCTGCCGACACTCGTCGCGGTGCGCTCGACATACAAGGGTAACACTCGGCAACAATCGTTGACTGGCAACGATGGGAGCCGATCCGTAGTTTCGGGCGTAACAACGGGCATTACGTCATCGCCCGAATCGCGGGAGCTTCGAGCGGATGGACGGCCTGCCGCAGACCATGATGCCAGAGCATGCCTGGCAGCGCACCCTCAAGGCGCCGATCTCCTGCGTCGGCATTGGGCTGCACTCCGGGCGGCGCATCAGCCTGACCCTGCGCCCTGCCGACCCCGATCATGGCGTCGTGTTCCGCCGTACCGACCTCGGCCGAGATATCCTCGCGCGGTTCGACAGCGTCGTCGATACCCGCCTGGCGACCGTGCTGGCCGATGAGCGCTGGGCGTCCGCCCGGGTCGCCACCGTCGAGCACCTGATGGCCGCGCTGGCCGGCACCGGCATCGACAACGCGCTGGTCGAGCTGGACGGTCCGGAAGTCCCGGCGCTGGACGGCTCGGCGGCACCCTTCGTCTTCCTGCTGGATTGTGCCGGCACGGTGGACCAGCCGGCACCGCGCCGCACGATCCACATCCGTCGCACCGTGCGGGTCACGGAAGGCGACGCCTTCGCCGAACTCCGCCCTGGCGCCCCAGGTGCTACCGGGTTGGAACTCTCCGTGTCGATCGACTTCGCCGCCGCGGCCATCGGCCGGCAGGCGCTGTCGGTGCGGCTAACGCCCGACGCCTTCCGCCGCGACATCGCCCGTGCCCGCACCTTCACGTTGATTCAGGAGGTGGAGCACCTGCGCGCCGCCGGCCTGGCCCAGGGCGGCAGCCTGGACAACGCCGTGGTGGTGGACCAGGCGCGCGTGCTGAACCCGGGTGGGCTGCGCATGCCGGACGAGTTCGCCCGCCACAAGCTGCTGGACGTGATTGGCGACCTTGCGCTGGCCGGCGCGCCGATCGCCGGCCGCTTCGTCGCTCACCGTCCCAGCCACGCGCTGAACAACCGCTTGCTGCGCGCTGTGTTCGCTGACGCCGCGGCCTGGCGGGACGTGCTGCCGGAGCCGGTGTCCGCTGCGGCCTGACCTGCAGGGCAATCGGGTGAACGAAGCAAAGGCCGGGGCTCCGCCCCGGGACCCCGCCAAGTGGCTCCGCCCCTTGGAACCCCGCCAAGGGCATCGCCCTTGGAACCCTTTACTTCGCTGGATGGGCGGGAGGGGGCACGCGACCGCAGCATGTGCGTCGCTAACGTTGGCGACGCACATGCTTCGGTCGCGTGCCCCCTCCCGCACATCCAGCGAAACAGAAGGATTGCAAAGGCTACGCCGGCGCCTGCCCGCGGGCTTGACCCGAGGGCCGGAGGTCCAGGAGGCAGCGCCTCCTGGCGGGTTTCAGGGCGGAGCCCTGACCTTGCCGCCTTCACCCGATTGCCCCGATGCCCCACCCGTGACCGCGCGCGCGTGCATGCTATAAGCGGCGCGATGAGACCGATCCGCACCCCACCACGATTCGCGCTGCACCGCCTCGCACTGGCGCTGGCAGCCGTCCTCCCTTTGCTGGCCGGATGTGGCGGCAAGGGCAAGTCGGACAGTGACGCCGATGCCAATGCCAATCTGCCGCCTCCGACCGTGGAGCAACTGTACAACAACGGCGTCGATGCCCTCCACGCGGAGCGTTACACCAGCGCGGGCGACCAGTTCACCAAGATACAGCAGAATTACCCCTATTCGCCGTGGGCGGTGCATGCCGAGCTGATGAATGCCTACACCGACTATGTGCAGAACCATTACACGGACGCGATCGACGGGCTGAACCGCTACATCCAGTTGCATCCAACCAACCGCGACACGCCCTATGCCTATTACCTGCGGGCGCTGTGTTATTATGAGCAGATCTCGGACATTCAGCGCGACCAGAAGGGCACGGTCGATGCGATGAACGCGCTGCAGGACGTGATCAACCGGTATCCGTCAACCCCGTATGCCCGCGACGCGCAGTTGAAGATCGATCTGTGCAACGACCACCTCGCCGGCAAGGAAATGGCGATCGGCCGCTGGTACCAGGGGCAGCATCTGTATGAAGCGGCGATCGGCCGGTTCCAGCGGGTGGTCGATGACTTCCAGACCACCAACCACGTGCCGGAGGCTCTGGCGCGACTGACCGAGATCTACCTGGTGCTCGGCCTGCCGGACCAGGCGAAGAAGACCGCCGCGGTGCTGGGCTACAACTACCCCGGCAGCTCCTGGTACGCGGACACCTATACCCAGCTTGCCCGGGACGATCTGGTGAAGGGTGCGCCAATGCCGACCGGCTCGGGCCGCGGCTTCTTCACGCGGGCCTGGGACTGGGTTTTCTGAGGCCGGGGCGGGGACCGCGCGAGTGCTCTCCGCGCTGTCGATCCGCGATGTGGTGCTGATCGAGCGGCTGGATCTGTCATTCGGCGAAGGGCTGACCGTGCTGACCGGCGAGACCGGGGCCGGCAAGTCGATCCTGCTGGACAGCCTGGGGCTTGCGCTGGGCGGGCGCGCCGACGCCGGCCTGGTGCGTGCTGGCGTAGCCCAGGCCAGCGTGACCGCATGTTTTGCCCCACCGCCCGGCCATCCGGCGCTGGCGCTGCTGGCCGAGCAAGGCCTGGCGGCGGAGGACGAGATCGTACTGCGGCGCGTGGTCGGGCGTGACGGGCGTTCGCGCGCCTTCGTCAACGACCAGCCGGTGAGCGTGACGCTGCTGCGCCGCGCCGGTGCGCTGCTGGTGGAAGTGCAGGGCCAGCACGAACAAATCGGACTGACCGATCCGGCGAGCCACGGCGTGCTGCTGGATGCGTTCGGCGTGACGCCGGCGGCACGCGAGACGGTGCGCACCGCGTGGCAGACCTGGCGGAGCGTGCTGTCCGAATTGCATGCCGCGCGCGAGGCGATCGAGGCCGCCGCCCGCGACGAGGAATGGCTGCGTCACGCCGTGGAAGAACTGGCCACTCTGGCGCCCCGCGAGGCGGAGGAAGATGCGCTTGCCGCCGAGCGTCTTCGCCTGCAACAGGGCGAGCGCCGAGCCGAGGCGATTGCCGCCGCATTGTCCGAACTTACGCCGCGCGATCGGCGCGGGCCGGGACCGGCGGCGGCGTTGCGGGCGGCCTCGCGTACTTTGCAGCGGCTGGTGCCGTCCGGACAGTCGGATGCGCTCAACCCCGCTGCGCCGGCAATCGCCGCGCTGGAGCGTGCCGAGGAGGCGCTGGCCGAGGCCGAAACGCTGCTGACCCGCCTCGGCGCCGAGGCGGACGTCGATCCGCGCCTGTTAGAACATGCGGAGGAGCGGCTGTTCGCGTTGCGCGCGGCGGCACGCAAGCATGCGGTGGCCGTGGTGGAATTGCCGACGCTGCTGGATACGCTGAGCACCCGGCTGGCGGCGCTGGAATCCGGCGAGGCCAGCATCGCCGCGTTGGAAGCCGCGGCGGCCGAGGCACGGGCACGCTATGTCGCCGCGGCCGAGGCGCTGTCGGCCGCCCGGCAGTCGGCGGCAACGCGGCTGGACCGGGCGATCGCCAAGGAACTGCCGCCGCTGCGGCTGGACAAGGCGCGCTTCCACGCAGCGGTGTCGTCGCTGCCGGAAGCGGACTGGGGCGCGGCCGGTGCCGATTCGGTGCGTTTCCTGATCGCCACCAACCCGGGGCAGGAGCTGGGGCCGCTGGCGCGCGTCGCCTCGGGCGGCGAGCTGTCACGGCTGATGCTGGCGCTGAAGGTCGTGCTGGCGGCCGGGTCGCCGGTACCGACGCTGGTGTTCGACGAGATCGACGCCGACGTGGGCGGTGCCACCGCCGCAGCCGTGGGGGAGCGGCTGGCGCGCGTGGCCGAGCGTGTCCAGGTCCTGGTGGTGACGCACAGCCCGCAGGTCGCGGCGCGCGGTGCGGCGCATCTGCGCGTGGCCAAGCAGGCCGGCCGCGGTCGCACGGCAACCTTGGTGGATGAACTGGATGCCGCGGCCCGGCAGGAGGAGATCGCCCGCATGCTGGCGGGCGAGACGGTCACCGAGGCGGCCCGCGCGGCGGCGGCTGTGCTGCTGGAGGTTCCGTCGCGCCCGAGGCCAGAGAAGGTGGGGTAGTTGGGGCTGCGGCGATTGGCGGGTTGCCCCGTCAGTGTCATGCCGCGCGTGTGACGGTCGTAGCTTAGGTTCCCCCCTCCCCTTGAGGGAGGGGGCCAGGGGGAGGGGTCGAGGCGTACAAATCGACCCCTCCCCCAACCCCTCCCTCAAGGGGAGGGGGGAACCTACGTCCAGCCGCCGACGCCGTTTCATCCAGCGCGGGTCGGCTATCGGCCGGTGGGCAACTCGCAATGACAGATGGGCCGTTCATACGCCGAGATACTCATGCAGCTTGTCCATGCTGGCTTCCAGCCGGTGGTTCGGGATCATGTCGATGACCTTGCCGTGCTCCACCACGTAATGCCGGTCCGCCACCGTCTGTGCGAAACGGAAATTCTGCTCCACCAGCAGCACGGTGAATCCCCGCTGCTTGATTTCGTGAATCGTCCGGCCGATCTGCTGCACGATGACCGGCGCCAGGCCCTCGGTCGGCTCATCCAGCAGCAGCATCTTCGCGCCGGTCCGCAAAATCCTTGCAATCGCCAGCATCTGCTGCTCGCCGCCGGACAGCCGTGTGCCGTGCGCGGTCTTTGCCCGTTCCTTCAGGTTCGGAAACAGCTCGTAGATCGTGGCGATGTCCAGCCCGCCCGGCGCGACCACCGGCGGCAGCACCAGGTTCTCGGTTACCGACAGCGAGCCGAAGATACCGCGCTCCTCCGGGCAGAAGGCGATGCCGTGCCGGGCGATGTGGTGCGGCATCAGCCGGGTGAGCTCGGCGCCGCGGAACTGCACGCTGCCCTCGCGCCGCGGCACCAAACCCATGATGGATTTCAGCGTCGTGGTCTTGCCGGCACCGTTACGGCCAAGCAACGTGACCACCTCGCCCTCGCGCACTTCGAAATCGATGCCGTGCAGGATGTGGCTCTCGCCGTACCAGGCGTTCAGATCTTTTACTTCAAGCATGGCGGCGGTCGGTCATGCGGGCGTTCCCAGATAGGCGGCGATCACGTCGGGATTCTTCGACACGGTGGCGTAGTCGCCTTCGGTCAGCACCTTGCCGCGGGTCAGCACGGTAATCGTGTCGCACAGCCCTTCCACGACCGAAAGATTGTGCTCCACCATCAGGATCGTGCGGCCCTCGCGCACCCGCTGCACCAATTCGACGATGCGGTTCACGTCGTCATGGCCCATGCCGGCGGTGGGTTCGTCGAGCAGCATCATTTGCGGATCGAGCGCCAGCGTGGTGGCGATTTCCAGCGCGCGCTTCTGGCCGTACGGCAGCTCGGCGACGACGGTATCCGCCAGGCCGGACAGGCCGACATCGAACAGCAGCTCGCGGGCGCGGTCGTCATAGATCTGCAGGGCCTTGTCCGAACGCCAGAAATCGAAGCTGGCGCCGCGTACGCGCTGCAGCGCCACGCGAACATTCTCCAGTGCGGTCAGGTGCGGAAACACCGCGGAGATCTGGAAGCTGCGCACCAGGCCGAGCCGCGCCACCTGCGCCGGTTTCATTCCGGTTATGTCGCGGTCGTTGAAGCGGATGCGGCCCCTGCTCGGAGGCAGGAAGGCCGTGAGCAAGTTGAAACAGGTGGTCTTGCCGGCGCCGTTCGGGCCGATCAGCGCGTGGATGGTGCCCCGGCGCACGCGCAGCGACACGTCGTCCACGGCGACAAAACCGCTGAACTCACGAGTCAAGCCTTCCGTTTCCAGGATGATGTCACTCATCCCCAGACGTTCCTCCGTCAAATTGGTCCCCATGCGGGTTGATTTGCATATTGGCGGTCCGGGCGCAAGGTTTGGCAGGGTGATCGCACTTGGCCTGAGGGTGGATCGATGCCTATGGACCGAAGCCGGTGCGGTCCCTTCCGCTGTTTGATTCGCACGGAGGACGCGCGGAGGGCCACGGGGAACACGGAGGCACTTTCCCGGTGTGCCACGCTG
>DASXFW010000316.1:0-8220 GCA_036489395.1 Acetobacteraceae bacterium
GGGAGGGGTCGAGGCGTACCAATCGACCCCTCCCCCAACCCCTCCCTCAAGGGGAGGGGGGAACCTTGTTTCTTGTTAGGCCGCTTGGCCGAAGCAATCCCCCGGGAGATTGCTTCGGCCAAGCGGCCTCGCAATGACAGAATGCCCGCGCCTCGCAATGACAGAATGCTCACGGACAGTGCGCTGGTCAGGCCGCGGTGTCCCTGCACCACTGCGCCACTTGCGCATGCGTGGCGAACCAGCACTCGCCGCGCGTCTTCATGTGCCGGATCAGCCGCTCCAGCACCGGCATGCGCGAGCGGTGGCCGGTGATGTGCGGATGCATGGTCAGGAGGAACAAGCCGCGTTCGTCCCACGCGCCGTCGAACTCGGCGGTGAAGATCTCCTCCACCGCGGACGGCGGCGTATAGGGGCGCAGCGCGGAGAACCGCACGAAATTATAGTACACCGCGTCGTCGCGAATCCATTCCGGCGGCAGCTCGACAATTCCCGTGGGTTCGCCGTCATCCATCAGTTCGTACGGATCGTCGTCCGCCATCAGCGAACTGTCGTACAGCAGCTTCATCTCCCGCACGATGTCCATCGTGTTGACGGAGAAATCCCAGCTCGCGGTCCGCATCCCCACCGGATCGCGGCCGGAAATGCGCGACAGCGTCTCGGCCGCGCGGAGCGTCAGCTCGCGTTCCGCCTCACGCGGCAGCGTGGTGTTGGCTTCGTGAATCCACGAATGGATGCCGATCTCGTGCCCGTCGTCGGCGATGCCGCGGACTTCCTCCGGATGCAGCAGCGCCGATACGGCGGGATAGAAGAACGTGGCGGGGATTGCCTCGCGTTGCAGCAGCGCACGTATCCGAGGCGTCGCCTGGCGCTGGCCGTACTGGCCCTGACTGATGCGCATCGGGCTTTCGTCGTTGTCGCGCAGCGGGATCGTTTCGTGGTCGGCGTCGAAGCTGATCGCCACGGCGCAGCGCGCGCCGTTCGGCCAGGTGCGTGGCTTCATGCTGCGGCCGGCGCGGGCGCGGCCGACGATCTTGCGCCAGGTCGCCTCGGGCCACTGCCAGGGTTCGCCGTCGGGGTGCTTGCTGGTGGTCATGGCGGGTTCCCTCTCTTGCTCCGGGAGTCCATGCTGCGCGCCTGCATTGCAATTGGGAATGTACCGCATGTCCGGAACCGATCCCGCCCTGTTGTCCGCTGAGGACATGCTGGCGCTGTATGCGCGCCGCTTGCTCAGCCCCGTCGAGGTGCTGCAGGCCGTCACCGAGCGCGTCGCACGCCTCAACCCCACCCTGAACGCCTTCGCGGTACTGAATCCGCGCGCGCTGGAGGCCGCCGGCGAAAGCGAGATGCGCTGGCGTGTCGGCCGCCCGCTGGGAATGCTCGACGGTGTGCCGTGTACCGTGAAGGACCTTGTCGATCTGGCCGGCTTTCCGACGCGGCGCGGCAGCCGCACCACCGACCCGGCACCGGTGCCCGACGACGCGCCCGCGGTGGTCGGGCTGAAGGCGGCGGGCGCGGTGATCGTCGGCAAGACCACCACGACGGAATACGGGTGGAAATCGCCGGGCGACTGCCCGCTGCACGGCATCACCCGCAATCCGTGGAACCCGGCGTTCACCACCGGCGGTTCGTCGTCCGGCGCCGGCGCGGCAGGGGCGGCAGGCTTCGGGCCGTTGCACATCGGCACCGACGCCGGCGGCTCCATCCGCATCCCCGCGGCGTGGTGCGGTCTGGTCGGACTGAAGCCGACCTTCGGGCGCGTACCGCTGTGGCCGTCCAGTGCGTTCGTCGGCGTGTCCGTTGCGGGACCGATGACGCGGTCGGTGCGCGACGCCGCGCTGATGCTGTCGGCGATGGCACGCTACGACGTGCGCGACCCATTCGCCGTGCCGGACGACGGACGCGATTGGCGCGACGGGATCGAAGACGGCGTGTCCGGCCTGTCGATCGGCGTGCTGCGCCGCCCCGGATTCGATGCGCCGGTGTACGCGGAAGGTGTGGCCGCGGTGGAACGTGCGGCGGGGCTGCTGGCGGATGCGGGCGCGACGATCGATGAAGCCCAGCCGGAGCTGCCCGACACGCGCGCGATCTTCGCCGGCGTGTGGGGCGCCGCGTTGTCCCGCCTGGTCGCCACCACGCCGGAACAATTGCGCGGATTGCTCGATCCGGGCATCCACGAAGTGGCGCGCACGCTCGGGGGCATGAGCGCGATCCAGTATCTCGACGGCGAGGCAATGCGCGCGGCGGCTGGCCACGCGATGGCGCGGCTGCACCAGCGCTTCGACCTTGTGCTGTGCCCCACCGTGCCGGCGGGTCCGCCGCTGGCCGATGCTCCGACCGACAATCCGGTGGAGGCGCTTTACACGCAGTGGGCGCCGTGGACGTTCACGTTCAACATCACGCGCCAGCCGGCGATCACCGTGCCGATGGGTTTGGATGCGAACGGGTTGCCGCTGTCAGTGCAGATCGCGGCGGCGCAGTACCGCGACGATCTGGTACTGCGCGCCGCGCGGGTGTTGGAACTGGCGGCGCCGATTGCGACGCTGGAATTGTAAAATCCGATGGCCAGAAACGGATGTTATGCCAACTCCAGATGCAGCTTTCGCCCAACCGCCGCGGCCGCACGCTGAATCGTGTCGAGCTGAACTTTGTCGTTATTCGGATCGAGCAAGCGGTCGAGTTGTGCTCGGCTGGTCTTCATGCGCTTCGCCATTTCGACCTTGGTGAGCCCCTGTTCCTGCATCGCTTGCTCGATTTGCCACGCCAGCACGCGCTTGATCGCGTGCGCCGTGACCTCCTCATACAGCCCTTCTTCCTTGAGGAAATCGGCAAATGAGGAGCCGATGTGGGGATTCTCATTCATCGTATCACGTCCTTCTGGCGATCGCGCGCAAGATCGAGATCGGATTTCGGTGTCGTCCGGGTCTTCTTGATGAAGCCGTGCAGCAGAACCATGCGGCGTTCGGTGATGCAGAACATCACTCGGGCGATCCGATTGTTATCGAGCGAGCTGCGAACCTCCCAAAGTCCGCTGCCCAGGGGGCGGCAAAGAGGCATACCAACGGGCCAACCAAACTCGACCATGCCAATATCATAGCCCAGCACCTTTCGGTCGGCAGCCGCCAGGGACCGCAACCAATCCCGCACCGGCTCCGTGCCGGACGCCGACCGATAAAAGGAAGCGGGCAGCTTCTTTGGTTCGTCGGACATTCACCACCGAGAAGCGTATGTATCGTACACGGTACACTCGAGTCAAGCACACGCGCCGCGGCGCAGTACCGCGACGATCTGGTACTGCGGGCGGCACGGGTGTTGGAACTGGCGGCGCCGTTTGTGAGCGTGGAATTGTGAGGCGAGGCGATTGCCTCCTGGAGAAAAGTGCTATATGAGTAGCACATATTGCATCGCCTGGAGAACGTGTCCGCATGTCACTCGTCAGCATTCGGCGCCAGGGTGGCGCGGCCATCATGACCATCCCGTCCGACGTGCTGAAAGCCCTGCATTTGGACGTTGGGGCGCAGATGGAGGTCGCAGTAACCGCCGACGGATTCACAGCACGGCCGCAGCAGAAGCCGAATCGGCGGCGTTACTCCCTGCGGGAGTTGCTGCGCGGCGCCACACCGAAGACCATGCAGCGGCTGCAGGATGAAACAGCCTGGGCTCGTGAGGGTTCGCCCGTCGGGCGGGAACTCTGATGCCTCGCGGCCGCCATCTGCGGCCGGGCGATGTTTACTGGATCGACCCCAATCCCGTCGCTGGGCGGGAGATGAAGGACCGGCACCGGTTCGTTGTCATTACGCCCACGCAGATCAACGCTCTCGGTCTTGCCATGGCGGTGCCGGTCATCACTGCCGGAAGCTTCGCACGGAAGCTGGGGTTGGCGGTTGTGATCGCAGGGCACGATACGCACGGCGTCGTGGTGTGCAACCAGGTGCGAACATTCGACATCGAAGCCAGAGTACGCGCGGGCACAGCGCGATATATCGAACACCTCGATCAGGCGACGACGGATGAGATCGTGTCGCGGGTTCTGAGTGTGATCGATCCCGACGGTACCTAGCGCATGGTCAGGCCGCCGCCTTCTCTACCCCCAGTTCCTTGCTCATCATCTCCCGCATGACGAACTTCTGCACCTTGCCGGTCACCGTCATCGGATAGCTGTCCACGAACCGCACGTAGCGCGGAATCTTGAAATGCGTGATGCGGCCTCGGCAGAACGCCTTGATGTCGTCTTCCGTCGCGTCCGCGCTCTGCTTCAGCTTGATCCACGCGCACAGCTCCTCGCCGTAAATCTTGTCCGGCACGCCGAACACCTGCACGTCGGCCACGGCGGGATGGCCGTAAAGGAACTCCTCCACCTCCCGCGGATACACATTCTCGCCGCCGCGAATCACCATGTCCTTGCTGCGGCCGGTGATCGCGACGTATCCGTCGGCGTCCATTTTTCCCAGGTCGCCGGTGTGCATCCAGCGCGCGCGGTCGATCGCGTCCGCGGTTTCCTTCGCGCCGTTCCAGTAGCCCTGCATCACCAGGTAGCCGCGCGTGCAGATCTCCCCCTGCACGCCGAGCGGCACCGTGCGCCCCTCCGGATCGACGATCTTCACCTCCGCATGCGGTTGCACCCGTCCCACCGTCGAAACCCGCTGCTCGATCGTGTCGGTACCGCCGGTTTGCACGCTCACCGGCGAGGTCTCCGTCATGCCATAGACGATGCTGATGTCGCGCATGCCAAGCTCTTCGATCAGCCGCCGCATCACCTCCACCGGACAGGGCGCGCCGCCGATCAGGCCCTTGCGCAGCCGGCTGACATCGAAGCGATGGAATTCCGGATGATTCAACATGCCGATGAACACGGTCGGCACGCCGCCCAGCGCATTGCAGCGTTCGTCATGCAGCGCGTGCAGCAGCGCCAGCGTGTCGAAACCCTCGCACGGATAGACGATCGTCGCGCCGCGCACCACGCCCAGCAGGCTGCCGCAGACCATGCCGCCGCAGTGGTAGAGCGGCAACGGCATGCAGTAACGGTCGCCCTCGGCGATCCCCATGATCTCGCCGGTGAAGAACGCGTTGTTCAGAATGTTGTGGTGCGTCAGCGTCGCCGCCTTTGGCGAGCCGGTGGTGCCGGAAGTATATTGGATGTTGATCGGATCGTCCGGCTGCAGGATGTCCGCCAGTTCCTCCAGCCGCGCGTATTCCGCCGCGCCGCCCAGGCGCTGCACGTCGCTGAAGCGCAGAAAGCCTGGCTCGTCGGTGTCGGCGATGTGGATCAGCAGGCGCAGATGCGGCAGGCGTTCCGCCTGCAATTGCCCCGGGGCGCTGGTTTCGATCTCGGGCGCCAGCGTACGCAGCATGCCGATATAGTCGCTGGTCTTGAACCGGTCGGCGGTGACCAGGGCGCGGCATTCCACCTTGTTCAGCGCGTATTCCAACTCGGCGAGGCGATAGGCGGGATTGATGTTGACCATGATCAGTCCCGCTTTGGCGGTGGCGTACTGGGTCAACACCCAGGCGGAATTGTTGGGCGACCAGATGCCGACACGGTCGCCTGGCTGCAAACCCAGAGCAAGCAATCCAGCAGCGAGGCGGTCCACTTCGCGCTTCATTTCGGCAAAGGTGAAGCGCGCGCCCTGATCGCAAACGACGAACGCCTCCCGATCCGGCCAGCGTGCCACCGCATTGTCGAAGCAAACGCCGATCGTTTCATGTCGCAGCGGCGTGGTGGAACCGCCGTGCACGTAGCTGAGCACCTGGCTCGCCATCGGTCGCCTCCCCTGCAGAATTCGTTTTCTGCCTTATAATGTCACAGCGCGCGGACCGCTTGAAGTGCCGCGATACGCCCTCGCGTGTCATTGCGAACTGGGCCACCAGGTCATGGGGCGGTCGCACGGTCGCCCCCGTCATGCCGACGAAGGTCGGCATCCACGACTTTGCTGCGGGCAACAAAGTCGTGGATGCCGACCTTCGTCGGCATGACGAGGACGCGACGAGCGTGTCATTCAGGGCGGGCCGGCCACCGGCCGGTGGTCAACTCGCAACGACACGCGGTGTCAGGAACGTCTCCAACCGTGGGATCTCCGCATCCAGCGCATTGCGAAAATCGCGTCCCTTCGGCGCGGCACCCACAAAGCCAGGCACCACCTGCAACCCGCTGTTCGTTACGGTGGCGTTGGCCCATCCGATCACCTGTTCGCCCCACAGCAGCGGCATCGCGTAATAGCCGAGCCGACGCTGCGCCGGGGGTGTATAGGCTTCAAAGCGATATTCCCAATCCCACAGCCACGCAAAGCGTCGCCGATCCCACACCAGTGGATCGAACGGCGCCAGCAAACGCACGTCGCATGGCGCTTCCGCGGCGCGGAGACCGGGGGGAAACAGGTAGCGTTCGCCCTCCACCTCGGCGCTTTCCAGTTCCCCCGCCGCCAGCAGCGCACGCACGGCATCCAGCGGATCGCCAAGATCCGGCATGCCGCGCGACAGCAACGCGCAGGTGGGACGCAGGCTGCGTTCCGGCAGCGGTGCCAGGATGCGTGTCACCAGCAGCACCACGCGGCGCGCACGTTCGTCGCGCGGCAGCAGGGCATCGTGCGGCGGTGCCGGAGCGTAAACGCGAATGCCGTCGCGCCGCTGGGCGACACGCAGCAGCCCGTAATACTGCAGGCGCTGCAACGCGCGCGTGGTCGCCGCGGACCAGCTTCCCCAGCCGTTCAGCGCGCGCTCGCGGCCGAATTGCTCGGCCAGATCGCGCGGGTGGGTGATGCCGCGTTCCCGCACGAACGACAGCACGTCGGCGGCGAGGCCGTCCGGCATATGGCGGCCATCGTCGCTGTCCGGATCGTGCCGCGGGTGCAGCAGGCGCCAGGTGTCGTGCGGCATGATGCCGTAGGCGTAAAGGAAGTCCTCCTCCAGCCGCAGCGGCGCGAAACGGTGCTCCAGGTCGCCGGCGCGATAGTCGGCGACGCGATGACGCAGGATCAGGTCCTGCGCGCGCGCCGGCGCCCGGATCGGATCGGCCTGGACGAAGCCAAGCGCCTGGATCGCCCGGCCGAGCGTGGTCGGCGCGCGAAACGACGCGGCGATGGCCATCCGGCGGATGCGCGCAAGGGTCAGTGGCTTTGGCATGTCGGCCCGGAGCTTAACCGAACTCTGCCGACAGCGTCCTGTCAGCAGCCGAACGTGCCACGGCACGATACGCGAGGCGCGTGCCGCGCGCACGTGCTAGGGTCTCGCCCATGTCGGCACATCGTTTCGCAGTCTTCCATACGGCCATCGGCGCCTGCGGCATCGCCTGGGGCGAGTCCGGCGTTGTCGGGGTGCAGCTACCAGAACACCGCGACCATGCCACGCGGGACCGCCTGCGCCGGCGCTTTTCCGATGCCTCCGAGGCCACGCCGCCGCCGGCCATCCAGCAGGCGATCGACGGCATCGTGGCTTTGCTGCACGGCGAGATGCGGGATCTTTCATTTGTCATGCTCGACATGCAGGACGTCCCGCCCCTCCGCCGGTCCATCTACGCCGTGCTGCGCAGCATTCCGGCCGGAGCCACCCTGTCATACGGCGAAGTCGCGGCGCGGCTTGGCGACGGCAGCACAGCGCGAGACGTTGGCGAGGCAATGGGCAAGAACCCGTTCCCGATCATCGTGCCATGCCATCGAGTGGTGGCAGCCGGCGGCAAGCTGGGGGGCTTCTCGGCCACAGGCGGCGTCACGGCGAAATTGCGTTTGCTCAATATCGAGGGCGCGCTTGTTGGGGAAGCACCGACATTGTTCGACGCACTGCCCTTGCACGCGCCGCCGCGGCCGCCCTCGCGAACGTTGCGCTGAATGACACATTCGCATCCCATACACTTGTTTCGTTCGTTCCCTGCCCCAGGATCGCGCCGCACCGGCCTGACGCACCAGGAGAACCGCCACGGACAAGGCGACCGCCCGCATGCCGGCAAAGTATCGTGCCCGGGCCGACCGCGTGATCAATGGCGTGGTTACCCGCCCCTGTTCGATTCCCGCATCGGCACGCTGAACCTCCTGATCAACCAACATTGGCAGGCGCCAATTGTCACGGATTTCACTCGCGCAACGACGACGCAGCCTCGGTCGGGCCGTTGCACTGGCCGGGTTGGCTTCGACCCTGCCGCCCTAACAAGAAACCGCAGCCCCCTGTCATTGCGAGGCCGCTTGGCCGAAGCAATCTCCCGCGGGAGATTGCTTCGGCCAAGCGGCCTCGCAA
>DASXFW010000318.1:0-2240 GCA_036489395.1 Acetobacteraceae bacterium
CGGAGGGGTCCGTACAGCCGCGGTCCTCGGCTGTACGGACCCCTCCCCCCATCCCCCTCCCTCAAGGGGAGGGGGGGCGAAGCGGCCGGGCGGCGCCATCACAGCGCCCCCTTCGTGGAGGGGATCGCGTCCGCGGCGCGCGGATCGATCGCCGCCGCCATGCGCAGCGCGCGGGCCGTCGCCTTGAAACACGCCTCCGCCACGTGGTGCGCGTTGTGGCCGGCGCGCCGGTTGACGTGCAGCGTCACACCGGCGTTGAACGCCAGCGCGCGGAAGAATTCCTCGAACAACTCGGTATCCATCTCGCCGATCTTCGGGCGCTCGAAGCTTACGTTCCATACCAGGAACGGCCGGCCGGAGATGTCCACCGCGGCTTCCGCCAGCGTCTCGTCCATCGGTATCAGCGAGTGGCCGAACCGGGTGATGCCGCGCTTGTCGCCCAGCGCCTGCGCGAACGCGCGGCCGAGGACAATGCCGACATCCTCCGTCGTGTGATGGAAATCGATGTGCAGGTCGCCCTTCGCCCGCACCGTCAGATCGAACAAGCCATGCCGCGTGAGCGCCGTCAGCATGTGATCGAGGAAGCCGATGCCGGTGGCAATGTCCGCCGTTCCCGACCCGTCGAGCTCCAGGGTCAGGCTGATGTCGGTCTCCGACGTCTTCCGGCTGAGCGAGGCAGAACGGGCCATGGTGGCGCCTCCACTACGACGCCGTGCGCCGCTGGTCCACTGGGTTGTGTCTCTCTGAGACACTACCGTCCACGGCTTTCTTGACGCGGCTTCGGCCGGCTTGTCACGATAGGTAACTGCCGCCACCACACCGCGCCCCCGGAGAGACGTGGAAATCGTCCGCGAACTGCCACTGGACCAGGTCCTGCTGGGCGACTGCGTGCCGCTGATGCGCATGCTGCCGCCGGCCTCGGTGCATTGCGTCTTCGCCGACCCGCCGTACAACCTGCAGCTTCGCGGCGAACTGCGCCGGCCGGACGACAGCCTGGTCGATGGCGTGGACGAAGACTGGGACCGCTTCGTCGACTTCCCCGCCTACGACGCCTTCACCCGCGACTGGCTGACCGAGTGCCGCCGGCTGCTGCGCAAGGACGGCACGCTCTGGGTGATCGGCGCCTACCACAACATCTTTCGCATCGGCGCCATCCTGCAGGATCTGGGGTTCTGGATCCTCAACGACGTGGTGTGGCGCAAGGCCAACCCGATGCCGAACTTCCGCGGCCGGCGCTTCACCAACGCGCATGAGACGCTGATCTGGGCGGCGCGGCAGCGCGATTCGCGGCACCGCTTCAACTACCAGGCGATGAAGGCGCTGAACGACGACATCCAGATGCGCAGCGACTGGTTCCTGCCGCTGTGCACCGGGCCGGAGCGGCTGCGCAACCAGCACGGCCTGAAGTTGCACCCGACGCAGAAGCCCGAGGCGCTGCTGCACCGCGTGATGCTGGCCTCCACGTCGCCGGAGGACATCGTGCTGGACCCTTTTATGGGCACCGGCACGACGGGCGTGGTGGCGAAGCGGCTGCACCGGCATTTCATCGGCATCGAGCGTCACCCCGCTTACGCCGAGGCGGCGATCGGCCGCATCCGCCACACGTTGCCGGTTTCGGCGGACGGGGTCGCCACCGCGCCTTCAAAGCGCGAGGCGCCGCGCGTGCCGTTCGGCAGCCTGGTGGAGCGCGGCGTGCTGCCGGCGGGCACGAAGCTACACGACCGGCAGCGGCGGCTGACGGCGGTGGTGGCGGCGGACGGGTCGTTGGTGGCGGCCGGCGTGCGGGGGTCGATCCACAAGGTGGGGGCTACGCTGACCAATGCTCCGTCCTGCAATGGCTGGACGTTCTGGCACTTCGAGCGCGACGGGAAGCTGGTGGCGCTGGATGTGTTAAGGGAGGTGGGGGCGGTGTAGGGGCTACGCACGGCTCTTCATGGCCGGCCAGCTACCCCGGCTGGTCGTGCGCCACGCGAGGAAATGTGCCGCTCGGAGCCAGGGGGCGCCGACCGTGTTGGTTCAGAGCACGTCGTCGGGACGCGGTGACTCGCCGCCCGCACGATTCATGATGCGGTCGAACGCGTCCATGTCGGCCCGAGACCGCCGCTCCGCGAACTCGTCCGCCGTTGCCATCGCCGACAGCTTTTCCGCCACCGCCACGACGACGAACTGATTGACGCTCGTGCCGTCCCGCTTCGCCAGCTTCTCGACCGCCGCTTTCAGCGATAACGGCAGGCGCAGCG
>DASXFW010000328.1:0-18833 GCA_036489395.1 Acetobacteraceae bacterium
CCCCTCCCCCAACCCCTCCCTCAAGGGGAGGGGGGAACCTTGTTTCTTGTTAGGCCGCCTGGCCGAAGCAATCCCCTGGGAGATTGCTTCGGACATACGGCCTCGCAATGACAGCAGGCCGTGCGATGCCTCGCACTGCCAACGGGCTGAGCCCCCACTGCACGACAACCGGCTTACGCCGGCTCCATCACTGCGGCGACCTGCCCCGCCGGCAGCGCCGGTGCGGCATCGTGCAGGAAACACGCTGCGGCACGGTTCGGCGCGGTACGGAACAGTGGTGGCGTAGCGGTGAGACAGCGCGGCATCGCGACCGGACAGCGATCGGCGAAGCGGCATCCATCGGCAGTAATGACCCGCTCCGCCTGACGCTCCTCCGTCGCCCAGTCGCGCACAGTGCTGACGCGTGGAATCGAACCAATCAGCAATTGCGTGTAGGGATGCTGCGGCGATTTCACCACCAGCTCCACGTCGCCGGCCTCCGCCACCGCCGCGCGATACAGCACCAGGATACTGTCGGCGATCTGATACGCCGTAGCCAGATCGTGTGTGATGTAAAGAATCGAAATCCCCAGTTCTTCATGCAGCTTGCGCAGGCTGCCGAGGATGGTGGCGCGCAGCGATGCATCCACCATCGACACCGGCTCATCCGCGATGATCAGCTTCGGCCGCAACAGCAGCGCGCGCGCAACCATGATGCGCTGGCGTTGCCCACCGGACAGTTGATGCGGATAACGGCCGAGGATTTCGCCAGGTTGCAGGCCCACGGCGCGCAACGCGTCCTCGATCCGCGCGTGCGCTTCGGTTTTTGTGTTCGCCAGGTGGAACTTGCGCACTGGCGTCGTCAGCACGTGATCCACCCGATAGAACGGGTTGTACACCTCGTACGGATCCTGGAAGATCGCCTGCACGTGCTGGCGAAAATCGCGGCGTTCCGCCGACGACAGAGCGTGCAGATCGCGGTCCCGGAACATCACCCGACCGTCGGTCGGCCGGATCAGGCCCAACAGCAACCGAGCCAGGGTCGTCTTGCCGCTGCCGCTTTCGCCAACCACCGCGGTGATACGTGGACGCTCCGAATCGATCGCCCACGAAAAACGCTCCAGCGCGACCTTGCGCTCGCGGCCCAGCACGCCGCCGGTGAAGCTCTTGGTGACGTCTCGAAGTTCGATCAGCGGGGCCATGTCAGGTGCGGCTAATCGACGCCGACCGCTTCTCCCAGTATCTCGCCGATCGAGCGGTTCAGCACGAGATCAGCGATCGCATCGAGTCCGGTCGGCTCGCGGTTGACGATCGCCAGCGCGGCGCCGTTGCGCTTGGCGAGTTCCGGAAATCCCGCCGCCGGATACACCACCAGCGACGACCCGATCACGATGCACAAATCGCACGCCAGCGTCTCTTGCTCTGCCCGCTGCATGGCCGCGACGGGCATCGACTGGCCGAAGGAGATGGTCGCGCTTTTCACATAACCGCCGCAGGCGCAGCTCGGCACAATGTTGTCCCGTTCGAAATCGATCCGCAGCTCGTCGATCTCGTAGCGCTGCTCGCATTGCAGGCAGTGGGCGTAGGTGGTGTTGCCGTGCAGCTCGATCACCTGCTGTGGCGGGATGTTGGACGACTGGTGCAGGCCGTCGATGTTCTGCGTGATCACCGACGACGCCTTGCCGTCGTGGATCAATTGCGCGACGGCGCGGTGGCCACGATTGGGGCGAGCGGCGCGCAGGATCGGCTCCATATCGAAGCGGCGCCGCCAGGTTTCGCGGCGGGCCTTCTCGGAACGCACGAAGTCGGAGAAGTCGATCGGCACCTGTTTGGTCCAAAGGCCCCCGGGGCTGCGGAAATCGGGGATGCCCGATTCGGTGCTGATGCCCGCGCCGGTGAACACGACGACGCGGCGCGCGTTGCCGATCATGCGGGCGAGGGCGACGATTTCTGGGTCTTGCGACATGCCGGCAGGGTCGCAAATCCAGATGGCGGCGCCAAGCCCTGGCGCCCCGGTTGTCATTGCGAGTTGCCACCGGCCGGCGATCGACCCGCCCTGGATGAAACGCCGACCTTCTGTCATTGCGAGGCCGCTTGGCCGAAGCAATCTCCCGCGGGGGATTGCTTCGGCCAAGCGGCCTCACAATGACGGTGGGGGCCGGCATGACGGTGGGGGCGATCATGCCATCCCGATATGATCCGCGAGCTGCGCCGCGTTGTAAGTTTCGCCGAAGCTGTCGGGAATTTCCGGCAGCATCCCAGCGTTCCATTCGTGCCATGCCGCCACCAGCCGATCCGCGACATCGCGCCGCAGATCTTGCAGGTTGGCGCGCTCGCGAGGATCATCGACGACATTGAACAAGAAGGTGTTGTCGCGGATCTTCAGGTACTTGAAATCGCCGTCACGCACCGCGCGCTGGGCGTTCGTCTTGTAGCGCCAGAACACCGTGCGGGGGACTGGATCGGATTGGCGGGTGAGCATGGGGAGCAGGCTGATGCCATCGGGCTTGTAGTCGCGATGCGGCGCCGTGCCGGCAGCCTCCAGCACCGTGGCGAACCAGTCCATGGTGATCGCAACTTGCGCGTTGACCTGGCCCGCGGGAATGCGGGCCGGCCAGCAGATCAGCGTCGGCACGCGCAGGCCGCCTTCCAGCAGCTCGGTCTTGAGGCCGGTGAACGGCCAGGTGTCAGAGAAGCGCTCGCCGCCATTATCGCTGGTGAAGATCACGATCGTGTCGTCGGCGATGCCGAGCGCGTCCAGCGCCTGCAGCACGCGGCCGATCTGCAGGTCCATCGCCTCGATCATGCGGAAATAGATGCGCTGCGTGCCGCCGTCGAAATGCCGCAAGGTGCCGCCGCGCAGACGTTCGGATTCGGTGCGATCGCCTGGTGCCTCCCACGGCCAGTGCGGTGCATTGAAATGCAGGCTGAGGAAAAACGGCGCCCCGCGTGCGGCGAAAGCATTCACCGTGGCGACAGCACGATCGCCGAGCAGATCGGTCATGTAGCCGTTGTTATGCACGGGATCGTCGCCTTCCCACAAATCGTGGGTGCCGCGCGGATTCAAGTGCGAGTAGTAATCCACCGCGCCGCTGCGAATGCCGTAGAAGCTGTCGTAGCCACTTTTCTGCGGACCAAAATTCGGTGGCACGCCAAGATGCCACTTGCCAACCAGCGCCGTCGCGTAGCCGGCCTGGCGCAGCAGCGACGGCAGAGTCGGGTGTTCTGGCGGTAGGCCGATATCGGTCTTGCCGGCGAGCGGTTCCTCCAGGCCCAGCGGCAGGCGGTATTGGTAACGCCCCGTGATCAACGCCAGGCGTGTTGCAGAACACACCGCGGAGTTGGCATAGCCTTGCGTCAGACGTGCGCCGCGCGCGGCGATGCGGTCTATGTTGGGCGTGGATAATTCTGGCCGGCCGTAGCAGCCGACATCGGCATAGCCGAGATCGTCGGCCATGATGAACACGATGTTTGGCTGCTTTGGCATGGCGCTTCCCCGTTGGTCGCATGGAGTGTGCAGGTGGGGGCAGAGACAGTCCAGTCTCGACCCACGCGCGTAGCTTCGCTAGCATCGTGCACGCCGCCGCCTTCGCCCCCTGTCATTACGAGGAGCAAAGCGACGAAGCAACCTCGTTCGTGATAAGCTGCCGCTTGTCACGAACGAGGTTGCGTCGTCACTCCGTTCCTCGCAATGACAGTGGGGCGAAGGCGGGCGGCGCACATGGAAACGCACGCAGCATGATCGACAAGTTTGTTGCCTCGATGGAAGACGCGATGGCCGGCATCGCGGATGGCGCGACCGTCTTGGTCGGCGGGTTCGGCGATGTTGGCGCGCCGTCCGCGTTGCTCGACGGCCTGGCAGAACAGGGCGCGCGCGATCTGACCATCGTGATTGTCGCCGGTGGTCGTGATGGCAGCAAGATCGAGCGCCTGCTATCGCTCGGTCGTGTTCGCAAGATGGTGTGCAGCTTCGTGCGTCCGGCAAGTCTGGCGGGGCGGCTGTACCAGAAAGGCGGACTCGAGCTTGAAATCGTGCCGCAGGGCACACTGGCGGAGCGCATCCGCGCCGCTGGCGCGGGTATCGAAGCGTTCTTCACCCCCACCGCGGCCGACACCATTCTTGCCGAGGGTCGCGAGACAAGAATCATCAACGGCCGTAACTGCCTGCTGGAATATCCGCTGCGCGGCGACGTCGCACTTGTAGAAGCGTGGCAGGCCGACCGCTGGGGTAACCTGACCTATCGCGAGAGCGCGCGGAATTTGAATCCAGTCATGGCAATGGGTGCTGCGTTGACGATCGCCGAGACGCGCCACGTGGTCGGGCTGGGCGACATCCCGCCAGAGCACGTGCACACGGCGGGGCCGTTCGTGCATCGCGTAATCCACGTGACGGAGTGAAGCGCATGGCCGATACAGAATTCCAGCCGCTCGACCGAAATGGCATCGCGGCGCGCATCGCGCGCGACATTCCCGAAGGTTGGTTCGTCAATCTTGGCATCGGCGTACCGACGGCGGTGTCGGACTTCGTTCCGGAGGATCGCGAGGTGATCTTCCACGCGGAAAACGGCGTGATTGGCATGGGTCCCGCGCCGGCGCCGGATGCGGTCAACCCGTATCTGATCAACGCCGGCGTGCAGCACATCACGCTGCGCACCGGTGGCGCCTACGTTCACCACGCCGACAGCTTCGCCATCGCCCGCGGCGGGCACCTGGATCTTTGCGTGCTGGGCGCGTTCGAGGTGGCGGAAAACGGCGACATCGCCAACTGGGCGCGCTCCCCCGACGAGCCGGTCAAGCAGGTCGGCGGCGCGATGGATCTGGCGATCGGCGCGAAACGGCTGTGGGTGGCGATGGAGCATATCACCAAGGAGGGCGGGTCACGCATCGTGCGGCAGTGTTCGTATCCGCTGACCGCGAAGGCTGTCGTAACACGCGTCTATACCAACCTGGCCGTGCTGGACCTGACGCCGCGCGGCTTTGTGGTGCGTGACATTGTTCCTGGCCTGAGCTTCGAAGGATTGCAAGCGCGCACCGACGCGAAACTGCATCGGGAGGATTGACATGATCGTCTCGCTCGACCTGCGTGAGCCGGAAACACTGGTGGGTGGTGCCGAATTCGGCGCGAGCGGCGCCTATGTACGGATCAACGGCACCGCAACCGGCGAGCTCGATCCGGCACATCCAGCCAATCGCGGCATCGTGCTGCTGGACCAGGCGCCGCGCAATGCGCGCGGACGCGTTGAGTATCGCAGCGACTTTGTCATCCTGCGGCCAGCCGATCCGGCGCGCGGCAACGGCCGCCTGCTTTACGAAGTCAACAACCGCGGCCGCATCATGCTGTTCGCCAATCTGTGCGCCGGCGCGGCAGGAAATGCGTGGGCGGATGCGGCGGCGCTGGGCAACGCTCTGCCGCTGCGGCTTGGCTTCACGCTGGTATGGTGCGGCTGGGATGCCGGTGCGCCGAAAGCCACCGGCCTGTCACTGGTCGCGCCGGCCGCGTCCGCCAAGAACCGTCCAATCGTGCAACGAATCCGCGAGGAGTATGTCTCCGGCACGCGGCTGGGCGTGCTGCAGGCCTTCCGCCTGGCGCATGAACCGGCGAACCGCGATGTGACATTGACGGTGCGGCGCTCCCAGACCGGCGAACGCAAGCCGGTGGCGTTCGAGTTTGGCGATGCACGCTCGGTCCGTCTGCTGCCGGAGGGCACGCTGCCGGAGCCCGGCTCGATCTATGAACTGCACTATGACGCGATCAACCCACGCGTGCAGGGCATCGGATTTGCCGCGACGCGCGACCTGATCAGCCACTTGCGCCACCGTGGCGAGGAGGTGCTGGAACGCAAGGTCACCCACACGCTGGCGTTCGGCATTTCGCAGGCGGGGCGTTATCTGCGCGACCACATCGCTCAGGGCTTCAATGCCGATGAGGACGGCGCGCGGGTGTTCGACGGCGTGTTCACGCATGTTGCCGGCATCGGCCGGGTATTTTTGAACACACCATTCGCCCAGCCGTTCCGTACGCGGACATGGCATGAGGATCACGACTTTCCGGAAGTCGAATTTCCGTTCTCGTCCGCGGCGATGGTCGATCCGATCGGCGGCGCGAGCGGAGCGCTGATGCGCGGCGATGCCTCCGATCCGAAGCTGATCGAGACGAACACATCGACGGAATATTGGCAGAAGGGCGCATCGCTTTTGCACACCGATCCGCTGGGGACGCAAGACGTGGTGCTGCCGGATAACGTGCGCGGCTATCTGCTGCCGGGGACGCAGCATGGCGGCAAGGCGAATATGCCGCGCGACAACGGTCCCTGCGTCAATCCGCGCAATTGGCACGATCCGATGCCCGCTATCCGCGCGCTGCTGGTTGCGTTGGACGAGTGGGTAGTAAGTGGCCGCGCGCCACCGGACAGCCGGTTGCCGCGCATTGCCAACGGCACGCTGGTGCCGGCGGAGGACGTGGCGCTGCCGGCGATCCCCGGCCTGACGCGGCCTCGCGCCGCGGATGACGTGGCGCCGCTGGTGGATTGGACGAACCCGCAGGAACCTGCACGCAAGTGGCGCGCGCTGGTGCCGCAGGTCGATGCGGATGGCAACGAGATCGCAGGGGTTCGGCTGCCGGACATTGCGGTGCCGTCAGGGACGTTCACGGGTTGGAATTTGTATCGGGAGCCGTACCCGGCGGGCGAACTGGCCGATCGCGACGGGACGTTCATGGCGTTCGCGGCAACCGCGGAGGAGCGGGAGCCGGCGCGGGATCCTCGGTTGTCGGTGGCGGAACGATATGCCGATGCAGCCACTCAGGCGACAATGGTGGGTGCGTGCGCTGCAGAGCTGCAAGCGGACCGACTGCTGTTGGCGGAGGATGCGGATCGGTATGGGCGCGGGGCGACGGAGTAGATCGGTCCCCCCAATGTCATTGGTCGGCGCAGGCGGGCCATCCATGACTATTCGATGTGGCAGAAGGAAAAGTCGTGGGTGGTTGGCCGTCGCCTTCCGTGACACGGGGGGGCGGCGACCTACGCGAAATGGCATGCGACCGTCGCGTCGGGGCCGATCGACCGCACCACCGGCTTTTCCAACCTGCAACGTGCTTCCGCGCGTGGACAGCGCGGATGGAATGCGCAGCCAGGCGGCAGGTCGCGCAGCAGCGGCGCGAGGCCGGGAATGCCGCGTACACCGCCTTTGGTTTCCAGCGACGGCAGGCTGTCGATCAGTAGCCGCGTGTAAGGATGCCGTGGCGCGGCGATGATGTCGCGGATTGATGCGACCTCCACGAGGCGGCCCGCGTACATGATACCCAGGCGATCGACGAACTGCGCCATCAATCCCATGTCGTGACCGACAAGGATCACCGCGGCGCCGAGGTCCGCTTGTACTTTGCCGAGCGTTTCCATGACCTGGCGCTGCACCACCACGTCGAGCGCGCTGGTGGGTTCGTCAGCGATGATAACCTTCGGGCGCAGGCAGATGGCGATGGCGATGCAGGCGCGCTGCTTCATGCCGCCAGAGAGTTCGTGCGGATATTTATCCGCGGTCCCGGGTGGCAGGCCTACCTGGCCGAGCAGCGAACGCACCCGGTCGGTCAGGTCGCGGCGTGAGAGGCTGGTGCCGTGGTCGGCCAGCGCGTCGCCGATCTGGTCGCGGATGCGCACCACTGGATTGAGGGAATTCATCGAACCTTGCGGCACCATGGCGATGCCGGCCAGGCGCAGGCGGCGGATCGCGTCGGGTGTCAGTTTCGATAACGCGGTTTCCTCCAGCCAGACCTCGCCGCCGTCGATATGGCCCGGCGGCTTGATCATGCGCAGGATGGCCAGCGCCATGGTGGACTTGCCGGAGCCGGATTCGCCGGCGAGCCCGAATCGTTCGTGTGGGCGCAGGCTGAAAGTTACATTGTCCACTGCGCGGACCAGGCCGCGCGGATGGTCATACGCCACGCACAGGCCATCGACGCGAAGGACGGTGGTGTTGGATTGACTCACACCGACCGCCGAAGTCTTGGATTGGCAATTTCGTCGAGCCCGACTGTCAAAAAGAACAGCCCGAGGAAGACCATGAGGATGACGACAAGCGGGGCGATCCACCACCACCACCAGCCGTTGATGATCGCGGCGTTGAACACGACCCAGTAGAGCGTCATGCCCAGTGTCGGCGATTCGACGGGGCCGAGGCCCAGGACTTCCAATCCGATCGAGGCGAGAATGGCGGCGGATACGCTGCTGACCAGCGTGGCGGCAAGATAGGGCAGCAGGTTCGGCATCAGCTCGCGCACGATGATTTCCGGTCCGCTCATGCCGTTGAGGCGGGCGATTTCCACGTAGCCGCGTTCGCGCAATGTCAGCACCTGTGACCGGATGGTGCGTGTCGGGTTGAGCCAGGCCAGCGAGGCGACGACGATCGCCATCTGGTTCACCGTCAGGCTGCCCTTCAGTGAGACGGCGATGATAATCAGCACGAGCAGGCCGGGGATGGTCAGGCCGATATCGGCGATGCTGCGGATGATCGTATCGACGATGCCACCGTAATAGGCTGCGGTGAATGCGAGCGCGGCGCCGACTCCGACGCCGATGAAGCCGGCGACGAAGCCGATCCACAGTGTGAGCGGCGTGCCGGCGACCATGACGGCGAGAAGGTCGCGGCCCTGGCGGTCGGTGCCAAACGGATAATCCCATGATGGCGGCTGCAACGGTGTGACGGACAGCGGCTGCGCGTTACTGGTATCGACGGTGAACGCACCGACGACCATGAACAGGATCAGAATGCCGAGCAGTACTATGCCAACGATCAGCGAAGTGTTGCGGCGGAGGTAGGAGAGCATTGCGATGTTCTTAGTTGTCATTGCGAGGAGCGCAGCAACGAAGCAATCTCGTTCGTGACAAGCTGCGATTGCTGCGGCTTGTCACGAACGAGATTGCTTCGTTGCGGCGCTCCTCGCAATGACAGGTTGGGGTGGCCGACATCGCGTTAGCCTCGCCTGTACGAAATGCGCGGATCCAGCCACGGATAGATGACATCCAGCACGAACGTGGCGAAGCCCAGCGCGACAATCACGGTGAACACGATGCCCTGTATCAGGAAGAAGTCGTTCTCCTCGATCGCCTGGAACAGCAGTGTGCCGATGCCCGGGTAGCCGAAGATGACCTCCACCAGCACGGCGCCGGACAGGATCTGGCCCAGCGCCAGTGCGAGGCCGGTGGTCTGCGGCAGGATGGCATTGCGGATGCAGTAGCGGGTGAAGATGGTGACGCTGCGCAGGCCTTTGGCTTCGGCGAACGTGACGTAGTCCTCGCCCATCGTGGTGACCATCATGCCGCGCATGGCGAGCGCCCAGCCGCCGACCGACACCAGTACGATCGACAACGCGGGCAGGATCGCGTGGTGCAGCACGTCGAATATGAACGACCATGTCAGTTCCGGCGTCGCGCCGGCGCTGTAACCGCCGAAGATCGGGAACCACTGGAAGTAGAATGAAAACAAATACATCAGCACAAGACCGAGCAGGAAGAACGGGATGGCGTGCAGTGCCCATAACGGAGGCATGAGCCAGCGCATCCAGCGTGGTGCGCCGGGCCAGGCGAGCAGGGCGCCGAGCATGGTTCCGGCGGCGAACGAAAACAGTGTGGTGAGGCCGAGCAACGCGACCGTCCAGGGAACAGCATCGCGGATCATGCCTGCGACGGTGCGTGGATAGTTGGAGATCGAGTAGTTCAGGTTGCCGTGCGCGACGTCGTCGATGTAGCTCAGGTACTGTCGCCACAGCGGCTTATCCAGGCCGAATTTTTGTTGGTACTGCTTGACCATGTCCTCGATGCCGGCGTGCACGTAGCCGCCGAGCGATGCTTCCTCAAGCAGCTTGGTACGGACCGGGTCGAGGCCTGACAGTTTGGGCAGGAAGAAATTCAGCGACGCGGCCAGCCAGACGATGACCAGGAAGACACCGAAACGCTTGACGATGTAGATCAGTTGCATGGCGTATAATTCCCGTCATGGCCGGGCCCGGCCCGGCCATCTACGCACGGTCGGTCGGAGGTAGATGGCCGGGGCAAGCCCGGCCATGACGGGTGGTCTGGTGGCACTCCGCTCTACGCCTACGCCGGCTGCGCGTTCCACAGCACCAGATTGTAGGTCAGGTGCCAGGACGCGTCGTTGATATAGCTGTTGTTGTCCGTCGGCCAGTTCTTCCAGAACGTCGTGTTCAGCGGGATGCGATGGTAGTTCTGCACCAACTGGATGTCGGGCAGAGCCGGCAGCCAGATTTCCATCGCGGCGCGGAACAGTTGCTTTAGCTTGGCGACGTTCTGCGGGTCGGTGATATAGACCTCATCGACGATCTTGTCGTACTCAGGGTTCTTCCACCGGCTGAAGTTCACCGCGTGGGCGCCGGGCACCGCGATGCTCTGGCTTTGGTAAAGCCGCAGCGTATCGTACGGCTCGCGGATGCTGCCGCCATGGCCGTAAATCGAACCGACGAAATCGCCCTTCTGGAAGCGACTGTCGAAATCGGGCGGCAGCGCCAGGCTGGCGGTGATGCCGTGCTTGCGCAGCATCTGCGCCAGCACCGGACCGATCGCCGGGCCGGATGCGCCGAAGCCGA
The DNA here is from genome assembly GCA_036489395.1 of Acetobacteraceae bacterium. Lineage (GTDB taxonomy): Bacteria > Pseudomonadota > Alphaproteobacteria > Acetobacterales > Acetobacteraceae > JASHVB01. Next base: position 10,577 of record DASXFW010000328.1, read on the forward strand.
TGATGTCGAGCGTGAACGGCTTGCCGTCCGGCGTCTCCCACATCGCGCCGTGCTTCTTGAAGCCCTTCTTCTCCAGCAGCGCGTCGCCCTTCTTCGGATTGAACTCGATCGTGTTGTATTTCGCCAGCAGGTCCTTCACCGCGTCGAAATACGGCAGCAGTGGCTTGTAGGGCGGCATCGGCAGGCGCGACACAGTCTCAGCGCCAAGGTACCCTACCTCGATAACCGTCTTGCGATCGACATAGTGGCTGAGCGCCCAACGCACCTCGGGGTCGTCGAACGGCTTTACCTCGGTGTTGACGTACAGCGAGATCGGCCACCAATCGACATAACCCCACGGTGGCTTCTGCCCTGAGTACGACGTCACTTTCGGATTCTGCCGGATCACGGTTGGGAACGTCGCCGGCTGCAGCGGTCCGCCAAAGTCCGAATGATTGGTAATCTGCGCCTGCGCCGTCTCCTGCTCTCCCACCGACGGCAGCCAGATGTTCCGCATGATCTTCGGCATCGGTGCGAGCTTTTGCTCCGCTGCCCACCACGTGTCGCGCCGGTCGAAGATTTTCTGTTGCAGCGACGACGCGACGACCTTCCAAGGCCCCGTCGTCACCGGCCAGCCCTTGTCCAGATCGAAGTGCTTGAAGCTGGGCCAATCCTGGCCCTGGAAGATGTGCTTCGGCACGATGTAGATGCCGATATCGTATTTGTAGGTGGCAAAGAAGAAGAACCGCGGGGAGGGGATCTTGAACTTCACCACCACGGTGTTCGGATCGGTGGCGGTCGCGTCGGCCACCGCGTTGGCAACATCGACGCCCCATTTCACTTTCGGGCCGAGATCGCGCAGCGAGTTGAACGTATAGGCGACGTCCTCGGCGCTGAATGGCGTGCCATCGCTCCACTTGATGCCCTGGCGGGTCTTGATCGTCAGTTGCTTGAAGTCCGGGGTGAACTGGTAGCTCTCGGCCAGCCACATGTACCACTTGTCGGCGAACGCGCTGTAATAGGCCAGCGGCTCATAGATCAGGTTGGCTCCGTTCTGGTGGTTGCCGCCGATGGCGTATGGGTTCCAAAGTTCGTAATCGACCCACCGGCCGTCGCGGCTGTTGATGCCGATCAGCGTCATGGTCTTGTTGCGCGGGATTTCGGCCAGCGCGGCGTCGGCGATGCCGGCGGGCAGCATCGCGGCGGCGGCGACGGCCATGCCGCCCTTGATCACGTCGCGCCGGCCAGCGCGCGACCGCGTTGTCGGGTTGGTCATTGGCGTTTCCCCTCACTCCATCTTGCGGTTTGGCGATTCATGCCGCGCCGTTTCGCGGTTACTCTGAGTCTTGCGGCCTGGCCGGTGTCAAGCCGGTGGTTTCCCGCCGTCCAGGGGCCCCAGATGTTTCTCCACATCCAGCCGCAATTGCTCGATCATCGTCTCGGTGACGGGATCGATCGCCTCGATTCCGGTCAGAAGAGTCTCCAGCGTCTCGCGCAGTGTGAACACCAGCCCGCTTTCGACCGAGCTCAGCGCGCGATGCAGGCGATCCGCCGGCGCCGGATGACCCTGCTCGCGCAGCCGGTCGATCAGCGCTTGCGCCTGCTGTTTCGGGTCGTCAGCCATGTTAGGCCTCCTTCATTCGAACGCCGCGCGACGTGCGCCATGAACCGCGCCATTTCGTCCTTGACCTGCGCATGCGGCTTCAGCCCGACGTTGAAGTAAAGGATCACTTCGTCGAAGCCCGCCGCCTGCACGCGCTGCAGCACATCGCCGATGCGTGCAGGCGAACCGATCAGCACGGAGTTTTCCGTCAGATCCTTCGGCTGCACCGAGCGCAGCCGCTCCACCATGCCGACGAAATAGCGATAGCTCGGCGGCGCGGTGGCGGGATCGCCGGGGAAGGCAGGGATGACGCATTCGCGATAGTAGCGAATCTGCCGTGCGCGTGCGGCATCCTCCTGCACCTGCGTGTCGGCGAAATGGATGAAGTAGCTGCACATCAGCCGGCCGGGCGTGGTGCTGTGTTTGGCGCAGGTCGCATGATACAGCTCGCGCACCTGGCGCAGCCCGCCGAAGCTGATTGCCGCGGCGAACGGCGCGACAATCAGGCCGCAGCCCAGGCGTGCCGCGAGCTCGATCGACGGCTGGGAGAACGATCCAACATAAGCCGGGATCGGCCGTTGCACGGGCTGCGGCGTGATCATCACGTCGTTGAATGTATAGTGTTTGCCGTGATGTGAGATCGGCGCATCGGCTGACCAAAGGCGGCGCACGATCTCCATGCCTTCCTCGAAGATCGACTGGTTGTCGTCGAACGACACGCCCAGCGGCGCGTATTCGCGCCGGTCGTAACCGCGGCCAGCGGCGAAATCGACCCGTCCGCCGGACAGCAAGTCGAGAGTGGCCCATTGCTCGGCGACGCGGATCGGATTGTGCAGCGGCAGCACCGTCACCGCGGGTGCCAGGCGGATACGCGTCGTGCGCGCGGCGATGTGCGCCAGCGCGAGATCGGGGCAGGAGAGTACGCCCAGCGTGCTGAAATGGTGCTCGCCGATCCAGGCGGAGTGCAGGCCGACTTCATCGGCATAGATCGCCTGGTCGATGATCTCCGACACAAACTGGTTGGCCGGGCGCGTGTTGTCGCGATAGGCGTTGTCGCTGAGGGTGAAATAACCGAACTTCATCGCGACGCCCCAGCGGTTGCTGTCAGTTCGCGAACGAATTCATTCAGGCCGGTCTGTCGTGCGGTTGTCAGTCGCGCCGCGTGCAGAACGGCGCGCACGGACTCCACGGCCGCCGGCAAATTGTCGTTGACAATGACATGATCGAACTCGCCCCAGTGGCTGATCTCGTCGCGGGCACGGCCCATGCGCCGGGCGATTTCCTCCGGGTCGTCGCCGGCGCGGGCATGCAGGCGCGCTTCAAGCGCCGTCATGTCAGGTGGCAGAACGAACACGCCAACCACGTCCTGCGGCAGCGCGGCACGCAATTGCCGATGGCCCTGCCAGTCGATGTCGAACACAATGTCCAGGCCCGCGCCGAGCGCGGCTTCCACCGGCGCGCGCGGCGTGCCGTAGGAGTGTCGGCCCAATACCTGTGCCCATTCCAACAGGCCGCCGGATTCCACCAGACCGCGAAACGAGTCGTCGCTGTGGAAATGGTAGTGCACGCCATCGGTTTCGCCGGTGCGCGGCGGGCGGGTCGTGACGCTGACCGACAGGCGCAACGCGGGCTCGCTGCGCAGCAACGCGTCGGCGATGGCGGTCTTGCCGGCGCCGGACGGGGCGGAAAGGACCAAGCACACACCGCGTCGCATAATGGCGGGCATCGGAGTCAGGTTGAAGAGAAGCAAGAATTTTTTGCCACAGATGCACACAGATGCACACCGATGGGACGCGGGGATGCCAACGCGCGTGCCTCACCATAACAACGCGCAGCTACAAAATAATTGTACGCTTTCGGCGGCCGACGCACGCGCCTGCGATCCGCCCGGTCCCATCTGTGTGTATCTGTGTGCATCTGTGGCAAAGTAATCTTTCTTGCTTCCGTCACTCAATATTCTGCACCTGCTCGCGCAGTTGTTCGATCACCGCCTTCAGCTTCAGCCCCGTCGCCGTCAGCGCCGCCGACGCCGACTTGCTGCACAGCGTGTTCGCCTCGCGATTGAACTCCTGCATCAGGAAATCCAGCCGCCGCCCGACATTCACCGCCTCGGCCATCAGGGCGTGCGCCGCGGCGATGTGGCTGTCCAGCCGGTCGAGCTCCTCCCGCACGTCCGATCGCGCCGCCAGCAACGCCACTTCCTGCGCGATGCGCTCCTGCGGCAGCGACGGTGCCTCGCGTAGCAGTGCCGTCAGGTTCTCCATCACCCGCGCGCGCTGCGCCGCCGGCTGGTCCGCCGCCTCCTTCGCGGCGCGCGTGCGCAGCGTGGCGATCTCGTCCAGTAACCCGTTCAGCGTGGTGGCGAGCCGCGCGCCCTCGGCCTGGCGGGACGCGATAAGCCCGCCGACCGCCTCGACAAATCCCGCCTGCACCGGGCCGGATGCCGCCGCACGTTCCTCCGCCGGATCGGCCGCGGCGGCGCGCAGCACGCCCGGCAGCGACAGCAGCGCCTCGGCCCGAGGCACCGGACTGCCCGGCATCCGCTGGTGCAGGTCCATCACCACCGCCAGCGCTTGCTCCAGCGCCGCGCTGTCCAACGTCAGCCGCGCCTCCGATTCGCGCTTCACCGTCAGGCTGGCGGTGACGTTGCCGCGCTTCAGCGACTTTCCCGCCGGCTCGCGGAAGGCCGGTTCCAGCGCATCCCAGCCGGGCGGCAGGCGGAAGCGCAGGTCGAGGCCGCGGCCGTTGACACTGCGCAGCTCCCAGGCCCAGACGAGGCCGCCCGCGCTGCCCTCGGTGCGGGCGAAGCCGGTCATCGATGCGAGTTCTGTCATGGCCGGTCTTCTAACAGCCGCCCGGGCGGCTGTAACCCGGAGAAACAACAGAAGCGGCCCCGCCATGAGTCCGTCGGTCCTGATTACCGGTGCCTCCTCCGGCATCGGCCACGCCTTGGCACTGGCGCTTGCCGCGCCGGGCGTCATGCTGAACCTGTCTGGCCGGGATGCCGATCGCCTCGCCGCGGTCGCCGCTGCATGCCAGGCCAAGGGCGCAACTGTGCAAACCGCGGTGCTGGATGTGCGTGACGCGGCGGCGATGGCGGAGTGGATCGGCGGCGCGGGGCGGCTGGATGTGGTGGTGGCGAATGCCGGCATCTCCGCCGGGACCGGCGGGCGGGCGCCGGAGACGCCGGCGCAGACCCGCGCCATCTTCGACACTAACCTCGGCGGCGTGCTGAACACCGTGCTGCCGGCGATCGAAATCATGTCCACGCAGTCGGCGGCCGCCGACGGGGTGCGCGGGCGCATCGCGGTCATCGCCTCGATCGCCGCGTTCGTCCCCGGCTCGAGCGCGCCGTCCTACTGCGCATCCAAGGCGGCGGCGGACACCTGGACCGTGGCGTCCGCGCCGTCGCTGCGCAGACGCGGCATCGCGCTGACCAGCGTCTGCCCCGGCTATATCCGCACCGCGATGACCGCCGGCAATCAGTTTCCGATGCCCGGCCTGATGGACGCCGACCGCGCGGCGCGCATCATCCTGCGCGCCGTTGCCGCGGGACGCGTGCGGGTGATCTTCCCCTGGTGGATGGGCCTGGCGGCGCGGATCGGCGGCCTGCTGCCGCTGTGGCTGCTGGCTCGCGTGATACCGGGGCGCGGCGTCAAACTGCCCGACCCGAATTTGCATCAGGCGTGATCCAGCATCGCGAGTTCGCTGCGCTGGCGTGACGTTGCCGCACACCGGCGCGCGTTGAACGCAAGTCTGGTTCGCTGCAATGTTCGCAAGCCAACCACGCAATGAGGACAGGTCCATGCCATCCCGCCCCGAACGTCAGGCACCCGGCGTGCATCATCGCGCCGTCGGCGACATCGTCGTGACCGCGCTGAACGATGGCATGATCGAGGGTGCATTCGAATGGCTCACCGGCGTCGATCCGGCCGATGCCGAACGCATGCATCGCGAGCGGTTCCGCCACGTGCCGCCGCGCCTGTCGGTCAACATGTTCCTGCTGCACACGCCGGACCGGCTGGTTCTGGTGGATGCCGGTTGCGGCAGCGCGATGGGACCGACCGTGGGGCTCCTCGCCGCCAATCTGGCGGTGATGGGCGTCGATCCGGGCGAGGTCGATACGGTGCTGTCCACGCATCTGCACCCCGACCACGTCGGCGGCCTGGTCGATGCCGAGGGGCGCGCGGTGTTTCCCAACGCGGAGCTGGTGGTGCACGCTGCCGAACCGCGCTTCTGGGGCGACGACGCAGTGCTGGCGAAGTTGTCCGACCAGGACCGCCAGTTCATGGAGCTGGCGCGCGCGACGATGCGTGCCTACGGCAACCGGATGCGCGAGATCACCGGCGGCGAGGTGCTGCCGGGCATTACCGCGATCCCGGAGCCGGGGCATACGCCGGGCCATACCGGCTACCTGCTCGCCTCGGGTGGCGATTCGCTGCTGATCTGGGGCGACGTCGTGCACCTGCCGGGCGTGCAGTTCGCGCGGCCCGACGCGGGAATGGGCTTCGACGTCGACGGCGCGCAGGCCATCGCCACGCGGCGGCGCATCTTCGACATGGCGGCGACGGACCGGCTGCGCGTTGCGGGCATGCACCTGGATTTTCCGGCGTTCGGCCATGTGGCGCGGGAAGGCGCCGGGTACGCGTTCATACCGGAGATGTGGACGCCGGTGGTGTAGGCGGGGCCGACCCGCTCTGGATGAAACGCCGATCTCCTGTCATTGCGAGTTGCCTACCGGCCGGCGGGCCGACCCGCGCTGGATGAAGCGGCGTCGGCGGCCTGACCTAAGTTCCCCCCTCCCCTTGAGGGAGGGGTTGGGGGAGGGGTCGAAACGTAAGCATCGACCCCTCCCCCAACCCCTCCCTCAAGGGGAGGGGGGAACCTTGTTTCTGGTTAGGCGTCCTCGCAATGACAGGACGTGGCTACTACCGCACCAGCGCGCCGAGCAACGCGTCCAGCCGCAGACGGCCTTCGGGGGTCGCGGCCAACCGCCCGTCGCGCCACACCAGATAACCCTCGTGCAACGCAGCCTCCAGTGTGTCCGCCTCCAGCGCCGCTTCCAGCGCGGTACCGGTGCGCGCGGCAAAGCGAGACGGGTCGATCCCCTCGTTCAGCCGCAGCCCCATCAGCAGCATCTCGCGCGCGCGGTCTTCGGCGGACAGTGCGGTTTCCTCGACCGTCCCGTGCCCGTCGCGTTCGACCCGCTCGGCCCACGGCTCCGGCGCCCGATGCCGACGGGTGGCGATCAGCGCACCATCCAGAGTAATCCGCCCATGCGCGCCCGGACCGATCCCCGCATAATCGGCATACCGCCAGTACGCCAGGTTGTGCCGGCTTTCCCCGCCCGGCACCGCGTAGTTCGACACTTCATACGGCAGCAGCCCGAACCGCGCGGCTTCTTCACCCGTGGCGACATACAACGCTGCGGCCAGGTCGCCGTCAGGCAGTACGATCTCGCCGCGCGCATGCCGCGTAGCGAACGCCGTGCCCGGCTCGATCGTCAGTTGATAAAGCGACAGATGGTCCGCCGCGAGCGTCAGCGCCTGGCGCAGTTCCGCCCGCCATGCCGCCTCATCCTGGCCGGGCCGCGCATAGATCAGGTCGAACGACACGCGCGGGAACACCGCCCGCGCCGTCTTCAGCGCGGCCACCGCCTGTGCCGCGGAGTGCTGCCGCCCCAGCATCCGCAGTATCCTGTCGTCCAGCGCCTGCACGCCCAGCGACGCGCGGTTCACCCCCGCCGCGCGGAACGCCGCCAGCCGCCCGGCCTCGACGCTGGTGGGGTTGGCCTCCAGCGTGATCTCCATATCCGGCACCGTGTCAAAGAAGCGGTGCGCATCGTCGATCAGCGCGGCAACCGTGTCCGGCTCCATCAGGCTGGGCGTGCCGCCGCCGAAGAAGATCGAGCCGAGCCGCCGCCGCCCCAGCCGAGCCGCCTCCCATGCCAGCTCGGTGCGCAGCGCGGCGCGGAAGCGCGCCTGCGGGATACGCTCCCGCACATGCGAGTTGAAGTCGCAATACGGGCACTTGGCCAGGCAGAACGGCCAGTGGATATACAGCGCGAGCGGTTCCATGCGCGGGGAGATATAGGCGATGTCGGGGTCGGGCGGAGGATCGGTGCAGCGGGTGCGTGCGGCGCTGATGGCAGCGGGGCACCCGGACAGCATCGTCGCCTTCCCCGCCGGCACCCGCACCGCCGCCGATGCCGCCGCCGCGGTCGGCTGCGAGGTGGCGCAGATCGCCAAGTCCATCGTGTTCCGCGCGGGAGAACAGGCGGCGGTCGTCATCACCTCGGGCGCGAATCGGGTGGACGCGGCGCTGGCCGGTGCGGCACTGGGCGTGAAGTTCGGCCGCGCGGACGCCGACTGGGTTCGCGAGGTCACCGGCTTCGCCATCGGCGGCGTCGCGCCGGTGGGGCATCTCACGCCGCCGCTGATGCTGTTGGACGAGGACCTGCTGCGGTTGGACCCGATCTGGGCGGCGGCCGGTTCGCCCAGCCACGTGTTCCGCACGACGGCGGCCGAGTTGCTGCGGATGACCGGAGCGAAGGTGGCGGTCGTGCGAAGTGGGTAGAGTGGTGATTAAAGGTCTGGTCCCCCCTCCCCTTGAGGGAGGGGGTTAGGGGGAGGGGTCGATGTTTGATGCCTCGACCCCTCCCCCTAACCCCCTCCC
>DASXFW010000340.1:0-18306 GCA_036489395.1 Acetobacteraceae bacterium
CAAGGGGCAGAGCCCCTTGGTGGGGTCCAGGGGCAAAGCCCCTGGCCTACCCCTCGGCCGCGATCATGTAATTGACCGCGAGGTCGCGTCCGATCCGCCAACCGCCGCGCAGCGGATCGGGCACCAGCCCCGCCACGTCGGAGACCCGTAGCCCGGCCTCCCGCAGCAGCGCCGACAGCTCGGCCGGTGTGACGAATTTCCGCCAGTCGTGCGTTCCCACCGGCAGCCACCGTAGCAGGTATTCCGCCCCCACCTTCGCCGACAGGAAGGAGCGGCGGGTGCGATTGAGCGTGGACAGGACCACCAGCCCGCCGGGCTCCACCAGCGCCGCCAGCGTTTGCACGAACCCTGCCGGGTCGGGCACGTGCTCTATCACCTCCAGCGCCGTCACCACGGGAAAGCGCAACCCGTCCGCCAGGACGTCCTCCGCGGTGCCGACGCGGTAGCGCAGGCGCAGGTCCTGTCCCATGGCATGGTCTGCCGCCGCGGCGATCACGTCCGGCGCGGCGTCCACGCCCAGCACGTCGAAGCCGCGCCGCGCCAGTGCCTCCGCCGCCAGGCCGGCGCCGCAGCCGACATCGAGCACCCGCAACCCGGCCGGATCGGCAAAGCGCCGGGCCACATGGTCGGCGATCCAGCCGATCCGCGCCGGATTCATCCGGTGCAGCGGCCGCATCGGCCCGTCCGGGTCCCACCAGCGCGCCGCCAGCGCGTCGAACCGGGCGATTTCTGCGAGTGAAACGGATGCACTACTCATGGTTGCCCCCCCGGCACCCCGCCAGTATGTGTGCCTGATCGCCGACCGCTGACAACTGACCCCCCCGGACCATGGCCCGCATCGTGATGAAATTCGGCGGCACCTCCGTCGCCGACCTCGACCGCATCCGCAACGTCGCCGCGCGCGTCAAGCGCGAGACCGACGCCGGCAACCAGGTCGCGGTCGTCGTCTCCGCCATGGCCGGCGAGACCAACAAGCTGGTCGGCTGGTGCCAGGCGCTGTCGCCGCTGCACGACGCGCGGGAATACGACACCGTGGTGGCAACCGGAGAGCAAGTCACCACCGGCCTGCTGGCGATCGCCTTGCAGGAGATCGGCGTGGAGGCGCGGTCCTGGCAGGGCTGGCAAATCCCCATCCAGACCGACAACGCGCACGGCAAGGCGCGCATCGTCGATATCGACGGGTCCGACCTGATCAAGCGCATGGGCATGGGCCACGTCGCGGTGGTCGCCGGGTTCCAGGGCATCGCGCCGAACCGGCGCATCACCACGCTGGGGCGCGGCGGGTCGGATACCTCGGCGGTGGCGTTGGCGGCGGCGCTGAAGGCGGACCGCTGCGACATCTATACAGATGTGGACGGCGTCTATACCACCGATCCACGCATCGTGCCGCGCGCCCGCCGCCTGGAACGCATCACCTATGAGGAGATGCTGGAGCTGGCGTCGGTTGGTGCCAAGGTGCTGCAGACCCGCAGCGTCGAGCTGGCGATGAACGAGCAGGTGCGCGTGCGCGTGCTGTCCAGCTTCCAGGACCTGCCGGTCGATGCGGCAACCGGCACTCTTGTCGTCGATGAGGATGAGATCGTGGAAAAGCAGATGGTCGCCGGCATCGCCTATACGCGGGATGACGCAAAAATCACGGTGCGTCGTGTACCCGATCGTCCGGGCATCGCCGCGACCATCTTCGGCGCGCTGGCGGGGCAGAATGTGAATGTGGACATGATCGTGCAGAACATCTCGGCCGACGGCACCACCGACATGACCTTCACCGTCGGCAAGGCGGACCTGCCGCGCGCGCGCCTGGCGCTGGAGGAGATCAAGCCGGCGATCGGCTACGCCGAGCTGCTGGAGGACCCGAACGTGGCCAAGATCAGCGTCGTGGGGGTCGGCATGCGCAGCCACGCGGGGGTGGCCAACACGATGTTCCGTGCGCTGGCCGACAAGGCGATCAACATCCAGGTCATTTCCACCAGCGAGATCAAGGTCAGCGTGCTGATCGCCGCCGACTATACCGAGCTGGCGGTGCGGGCGCTGCATACCGCGTATGGCCTCGATGCCGCCTGACATCACCCCCCCTGACGTGATCCCGCCTGAGGTGATCCCGCCCGACGTAATCCCGGCGGGCATCGCCACGCCCGATGTCGCCACGTTCGCCGCGCGGGCGGAACTGGACCGGCTGTGGGCGCGGGGCACGGCGTTCCTCGGCTGCCGCGTCGCGCTGTTGGGCGGGGCCATGAGCTGGGTGAGCGAGCGGCATCTGGTCTCCGCTATTTCGAATGCCGGCGGGTTCGGGGTGATCGCCTGCGGCTCGATGAACCCGGCGCAGCTTGCCGCGGAGATCGCGGGGACGCAGGCGATGACGGCGCAGCCGTTCGGCGTGAACCTGATCACCATGCATCCGCAGCTCGACGACCTCGTGCGGGTCTGCCTGGAGGCAAAGGTCGGCCACGTGGTGCTGGCCGGCGGCATTCCGCCCGGCACGGCGGTGCGTGCGGTGAAGGACGGCGGGGTGAAGCTGATCTGCTTCACGCCGGCGCTGGTGCTGGCGAAGCGGCTGATCCGGTCGGGCGCCGACGCGCTGGTGATCGAGGGTTCCGAAGCCGGCGGCCATATCGGCCCGGTGTCGCTGAACGTGCTGGCGCAGGAGATCCTGCCGCACATCCACGAGGTGCCGGTGTTCGTTGCCGGCGGCCTGGGTCGCGGCGAGGCGATCCTCGCGTATCTGGAAATGGGCGCGTCCGGTGCGCAGCTTGGCACGCGCTTCGCGGCGGCGACCGAGTCGATTGCCCACGCGAAGTTCAAGCAGGCGTTTATCCGCGCGGCCGCACGCGATGCGCTCCCGTCGGTGCAACTGGACGACCGCTTCCCGGTCATCCCGGTGCGCGGCCTGGTGAACGAGGGGACGAAACGCTTCCTGCGCCACCAGCAGGAGACGCGCGACCGGTTCCTGTCGGGCGAGCTCAGCCGCGAGGCCGCCCAGCTCGAGATCGAGCATTTCTGGGCGGGAGCCTTGCGCCGCGCGGTGATCGACGGCGACATAGAGAACGGTTCCGTCATGGCCGGCCAGTCGGTCGGCATGGTCACGGCCGAGCGCACGGTGGCGGAGATCATCCAGGAGCTGGTGGACCAGGCGGTGGCGGCACTGCTGGCGCGGATGCAGTGGGCGCGATGACGATCGGCCGCCGGTTCGGGGTTTTGCGGCTGCGGCCGAGGCTCCCCCTCCCCTTGAGGGAGGGGGTTGGGGGGAGGGGTGCGTGCGTCCGCTGACAATGGCTGTACGCACCCCTCCCCCCAACCCCCTCCCTCAAGGGGAGGGGGGGCGATAAGCGCCCGATGCCTGGACCGCGCCGCCTGCTTGGCCGCCTGCGCGATCTGCGCGCGTCCGCCGGGGCCACGCCGCTCACCCAGCTTGTGCATCTCGTCGCCGGCGAGCTGGTCAGCGAAGTGTGCTCTGTCTATGTCCAGAAGCCGGGCGACATCCTGGAACTTGCGGCTACCGAGGGCCTGAACCAGACCGCTGTTGGCCAGACCCGCCTGCGCGTGGGCGAGGGCATCGTCGGGCTCGCCGCCGCCACCGGTGGCGTCCTTAACCTGCCCGACGCGCAGAACCACCCGGCCTTCGCCTACCGCCCGGAAACAGGGGAAGAACCGTACGCCTCCATGATCGCCGTGCCGGTGCGCCGCGCCGGCCGTACCCTGGGCGTCCTCGTGGTGCAGAACCGCGCCCCGCGCCACTACACGGAGCAAGAGGTCGATGAACTGGAAACCGTGGCGATGCTGCTGGGGGAGCTGCTGCCGGCCAGCGGCGCAACCGATGGCGGCGCCGAGGGCATCGGCGCCACCGTGCCGCGCGTGTTTTCCGGTGGCGCGCTGACCGCCGGCATCGCCATCGGTCCCGTCGTCCTGCACGGCCCGCCGCGCGTCCCCATGCGGCTGCTCGCCGACGATCCGGCCGCCGAGCAACGCCGGCTGACCACCGCCATGGAGCACATGCAGCGCGGCCTGGACGCGCTGATCGAGACCGGCGTGCCGCACACCAGCAGCGCCGCGGATGCCAGCGCCTCACGCGAGGTACTGGAAGCCTACCGCCTGGTCGCCGCCGACGCCGGCTGGTTGCGCCGGGTCAGCGAGGTGATTCGCGGCGGCGTGGCGGCCGAAGCCGCGGTGCAGCGCGTGCTGGGCGAGCTGCACGACCGCATGCGGCGGATCACCGATCCCTATCTGCGCGAGCGCCTTGCCGACATCGAGGACCTCGCCGGCCGCCTGCTCTCCGCCCTGCTGGGCGATGTTCCCAAGCCGGAAGTGCCGCCGGGCGCCATCCTGCTGGCCCGGCGGCTCGGCGCGGCGGAATTGCTGGACTGGCACAGCCGCGGCATCGCCGGCGTCGCGATCGAGGAGGCGAGCCCCGCCGGCCACGCCGCCATCCTGGCCCGCGCGCTGGGACTGCCCGCGATCGGCGGCACCCGCGGCATGCTGGATACCGCCGAGCCCGGCGACGAGGCGGTGGTGGACGCCGACGAAGGCCAGCTCGTGCTGCGTCCCGAGGCCGAGGTGCGGCAGGTCTATCTCCGCGCCATCGAGGTGCAGACCGCGCAGCACGCCGGCTGGGCAGTGTTGCGCGACCGCCCCGGACGCACCGCCGACGGCCAGCCCGTGAAGCTGATGCTGAACGTCGGCCTCAGCCTGGAACTGGGGCAGCTCGACACGGTCGGTGCCGACGGCATCGGCTTGTTCCGCACCGAGATCGCCATGCTGGCGCGCGGCGCCGTGGCCGACGTTGCGGAACAAGCCTCGATCTATGCGCGCGTGCTGGATGCCGCGGCGGGGCGGCCGGTATTGTTTCGCACGCTCGATCTCGGCGCCGACAAGCTGCTGCCCGGCACGGTGTCCGAGGAAGAAAACCCGGCGATGGGGTGGCGCAGCCTGCGCATCGGGCTGGACCGTCCGGCGCTGCTGCGCCGGCAATTGCGCGCCCTGCTGCTGGCCGCGGGCGGACGCAAGTTGTCAGTCATGTTCCCCATGGTCGCCACGGTTTCGGAATTCCGTGCCGCCCGCACTCTACTGGTCGCCGAGGCGCGGCGGGTGCGCCCGGCGCCGGAACAATTAGAGATCGGCACCATGTTGGAGGTGCCCTCATTGATGTGGCAGCTTCCTGAACTGTTGAAGGAAGTGGATTTCGTTTCCATCGGCTCCAACGATCTCATGCAGTTCCTGTTTGCAGCCGATCGAGGAACGTCATCTTTGTATGGCCGCTATGACCTGTTGTCGCAGCCGGTCCTGGATCTGCTGGACCAGTTGCTGGCATCGGCACGCGGCGCGCGGGGCGGCGCGGGCGTGCCGGTTTCATTGTGTGGCGAGGCAGCCGCCCGGCCGTTGGAAGCACTGACACTGGTGGGGCTGGGTCTGACCACCCTGTCGATGCCGGCGGCCGCCGTATTGCCTGTCAAGGCGCTGCTGGCGGAAGTCGATCTGACGGCATTTCGTCCAGTGTTGGCCTCGATCCGTCGCGGTGCGACCGGTGCCGCCAGCCTGCGCGAACCGATCGCCACGTGGGCCCGCGAGCACGGCGTGCCCGTGTAACGGGTTAGTCACGCTACGGCGGGGGTGCCGCATGGCGTTCGTACCGCAGCGATCGTGAAAAATGGATTTCGTTTCACCATTTTCCGCAAAGATCATTCGACTGCGGGCGAGAACGGAGTCAGTGTAGGTGCGGTTGGCAAGAACACTGACCTTGGTTATGAAGCGCGCGGTCGCCAATGGCTCAGGCACCTGTCGGTCGGCGCTTCTCCTACCAGTCGGGTCGAGGTTGCGGGGAACAGGGCGACCGTGCAGCAGGATCGCAGGTCGAAGTTGGTAGAAAGCCGAAACATGATGTCGGCGGTGCATGACGTGGCGGATTCGCCCGCGGCACCTCGCGCGGGCGGCGACCTGCGGGCCGCACGCGAACGTCTGGGCTGGTCGATCGAAATGGTCGCCGACGGATTGCGTATTCGCCGGCCGCATCTGGAAGCGTTGGAGGCCGGGCGTATCGATTTGCTGCCGGGCAACGCCTATGCGGTCGGCTTCCTGCGCACTTATGCCGCGGCGCTCGGCCTCGATCCCGATGAGATCGGCCGGCGCTTCAAGGCGGAAGCCGCCGGCGTGAACCGCCGCACCGAACTGGCGTTCCCGACGCCGATGCCGGAACGCGGCATGCCGGCCGGGGCGTTGATCCTGCTGGGCGTGGTCCTGGCGGTCGGCGCCTATGCCGGATGGTATCGCTTGTCCGGCGAGGGCCGGCTGCCGGCCGAAACCGTCATCCCGGTGCCGCAGCATCTGGCGCCCCTGGCGCAGCAGGCGCTGCCGGCCGTCGCGCCGCGGCCTGACGCGAACGCCGCGCAGCGCGCTGCCACATCCACCGCAAAACTGGCCTTGGCTGCTGTCCCGGCCGGCACCAGGCCGAATTCGGCCGCCTCGCCCCTGTCCCCGATGTCCGCACCGGCGGGGGGCCCGGGTGCCGCTGTGCCCGGAAGTGCCGCCGCTTCTGGTTCGGCGGTGCCTGCCTCCGTGGCTGCCAACGACGCCGTTGCGACCGCGGTCTCCTCCGCGCTGGACGCGACGCCGCCGGTGCCGTCGATTTCGCCCACCTCGGCCGCCGCGGCGCCGATGCCGCCCATGTCGGTGACCCAACTGTCAGCGGCCGATCAGACCCGAATCGTGGTCCAGGCCACCGCCGACGCCTGGATCGAGGTCAAGGACCCGACCGGCAACGTGCTGCTGAACCGCGTCCTGCACACCGGCGATTCCTGGCCGGTGCCGGCGCAGCCTGGTCTGGTGCTGACCACCGGGAATGCCGGCGGGACCGAGCTTGTGGTGGACGGTGTCGCGTCGCCGCTTCTTGGCAATCCGGGGGCGGTCCGTCGCGACCTGCCGCTGGACCCGGACCTCATCAAGCAGGGCCGGCTGGCACCCGCCACCCCCGGGGGTGTACAGCCCGCGAGCGTTCGCTCCAACGGGCAGTAGCGGCGCGCGTCGTCAGACCCCATTCTATGGCCAGCCGGCCGGATCGGGCCGGCCCGCCGCTGCGGGCAGAACGGAGAGGAATTCGATGAGCTATCGGCCGTATCAGGAGATCATCCGGCGGAAGTCCCGCCGCGTGTATGTCGGCAAGGTCCCGGTGGGCGACGGCGCGCCGATCACCGTGCAGACCATGACCAATACGCTGACCACCGATGTGTCCGGCACGATCGCGCAGATCCGCCGGGCGGAACTGGCCGGCGTCGATATCGTCCGCGTGTCCTGTCCGGACCAGCCCAGCGCCGTGGCGCTGAAGGACATCGTGCCCGAGGTCAACGTGCCGATCATCGCGGACATCCATTTCCACTACAAGCGCGCCATCGAGGCCGCCGACAGCGGCGCCGCCTGCCTGCGCATCAATCCGGGCAACATCGGCAGCGACGAGCGGGTGAAGGAGGTCGTCAAGGCCGCCCGCGACCACGGGTGCTCCATGCGGATCGGGGTGAACGCCGGCTCGCTGGAGAAGCACCTGCTGGAAAAGTACGGGGAGCCCAACCCCGAGGCGCTGGTCGAGAGCGCGCTGTACCACGCCAACATCCTGCAGCAGCACGATTTCCACGACTTCAAGATCAGCGTGAAGGCGTCCGACGTGTTCCTGGCGGTCGCCGCCTACCAGCAGCTTGCCGAGGTGTGCGACCACCCGCTGCATCTGGGCATCACCGAAGCCGGCGGGCGGCGCATGGGCACCGTGAAGTCCTCGATCGGCCTGGGCTCGCTGCTGTGGGCCGGGATCGGCGACACCATCCGGGTGTCGCTGTCCGACGAGCCGGAGGAGGAGGTGCGGGTCGGCTGGGACATGCTGAAGGCGCTGGGCCTGCGGCACCGCGGGGTGAAGGTGATCTCCTGCCCGTCCTGCGCGCGGCAGGGCTTCGACGTGATCAAGACGGTGCAGACGCTGGAGGACCGGCTGTCGCATATCGAGACGCCGATCACGCTGTCGATCATGGGCTGCGTGGTGAACGGCCCGGGCGAGGCGCTGATGACGGACATCGGCCTGACCGGCGGCGGCAATGGCCGGCACATGATCTACCGTAGCGGCAGGACCGACCACACGATCGCCGGCGGCGACATGGTGGAGCATATCGTCGAGCTGGTGGAAGCGAAGGCGGCGGAGCTGAAGGCGGCGGACGCAGCGGAGAAGCTGGCGGCGGAGTAGGGGGGCGGTTGCGAGGAACTGCTGACGGGGTGGATCATGGAGTTGGTCTTCCGCCGGGGTGCGCTGAAGGAACTGCGTAGCGTTCCGAAGCTCGACCGCGCGCGGATCCTCGAACGATTGCAGGCTTACGCAGACGATCCCGACAGCCCTCGGCACGCCGTACTGGCCCTGGTCGGCGAGAAGCCCACCTGCCGCTTGCGCGTCGGCGATTGGCGGGTGTTGTTTGATCGTATAGGCGATAAGATCGAGGTGCGTGGCGTTCGCCATCGCCGGGAGGCATATCGATGAGCACCAGCCCGACTGACGGCAATCTCGGTTCGCAGGAGATTGAGGAACTTGAGGATCGTCTCGATGCGGCGCTGCTCAAGCTGGCGCGTGTTGAGCAGGCGAATGACGAGGCGATACCGATCGCGGTGGTGCAGCTTCTATCGAACGGCGGGGTGCCGACGCGGATTTGGCGAGAATATCGCGGGCTGTCCCAGGAGGAGTTGGCGCGGGCGGCGCGGGTCCCACCGGAAGTGGTGACTCAGGTCGAGGCCGGGAAGGAAGACGTGCCACTGCGGTCCATGCATGCCCTTGCACGGGCGTTGAACGTCGATCTCGACGATTTGGTACCTTGGACCACGGATGGTGATGAAGCCGCGAACCTGGCGCGGTCGCAATGACAGGATGCGCACGATGGTCATCGATGTCGCGGATCAGGTAATACCAGGTTGCGGAGACATTGACTCGTCGTGTCATGGCCGGCGCAGGCCGGCCACCCACGTCTTTTCTGTATTTCCGAGCATCAAAGACGTGGGTGGCCGGCCTCCGCCGGCCATGACACATTGGCGCATCGGTCAATATTTATTGTCCAGCCGACATCGCGGTACCTCAGTGCTGATGACGGCTGAGACTGCGCCGGCGCGACGCACCGGCAAGTCGTACCAAACGACCGGATCGCGCACCGCCTTTGGCCAACGTTCCAAATTGCCAGCCGCTGGGTGCATCTCCGCATCGACCAGCAAATATATAGCGTCGTCGTCGATATTGCTGCTGATCCGGTCGTGGATGGTCAGGGTCAGAGCCGGCAGGCCGCCCTCGGCCCAGCGCTCTGAAAGGCCCTGGGCATCGGCGCGGATGGCCGCTTCGAATTGGCGGTCCAGTAGACCAGTGACAGCCCACCATACAAAGAGCACCAGCGCGAAGACCGACGCTAATGTCAGCATACCCAGGATAACCCGACGCAGGCGCCACGCTCTAACGGCTGTGATAGAGTTCTGGATGTATTCGCGTGTCTCCTGGTCAAATTGCACGTCGCCAGGATCATCTAATAGGTCCGAAGCACGGATCAGGAGTGTGCTACCTGCCGGGAGAAATTCCGCCGATTCAGCCGAGGCGCGCCAATCGGTGACTGCATCTCGAATACGCAGCTTCTCGCGGTTGTCTTCCACCCAGCCGCGCAGCATGTCCCAGCCGCGCACCAGCGCCTCGTGCGCCACTTCCACCACGGGCGTGCCCGCTTGTTCGCCGACGAACAGCAGGCGGCGGTCGGGATGGGCGAACACCTCCATCACGTGACGTTCTGCCGGGTCGTTCGGCACGGCGGCGCGGATGCGGACATGCGCCGTTCCCTCGCCCGGCCGCACGAGGCGCAGGAACAAGCGGCGGGCGGCGTCTTGCTCGTCCTTCGATAGCGAGTCGTAGCAGTCGCGCGCCGCCTGGTTGATCGCCTGCGCCACGCCGCCGGCCGCCAGATAAGCGTCGGCGGTCAGCAGCGGCCCTCGCCGCGGCTGCTGCCAGGTGCGTTCCAGCGCGTTCGACAGCAGCGGCAGATTGGATTCCTCCGGTCCGACCTCCTCGACGATCCGGTCCACCAGGCCGGAGGCGAAGCGCAGACCGACCACCGCGGCCGGCGCCTCGATGCAGGGGCGCAGGTCGGCGATGCGGCCAAGCTGCACCAGCGTATCGGTCAGCATCGGGGCGAACGGGCTGTGCATCAGCGGATCGAAGAAGTCCGAGCGGATGGTCAGCACCACCGAGGCCGGCTGCCCTGGCGCCGCCGCCGCCAGCAGCAGGCGAATGAAGGTCTCCGCATCCGCGTGGAATTGCCTGATGTCATCGGCACCGGCCAGCCGCCAGGGGACGGAGAACAGCTCCTCGGCCTGGTCAACGACCAGCAGCAGGCGATCGACGCGCAGGCGCGCGGCACCCAGGCGGTCGCGCAACACGCCGGCCAGCATGTCCGGCTTGTCGCTGCGCAGCGCCTTCTCCTGGTCCAGCAGCCGGCGGCGGCGGTCGAGCGGATCCTCATGCGGCCGCGGCGGCGACAGGGCGTCGGCCAGATTGAGCAACGGTTCCTCGCCGGGACGGATCACCAGGCTGTCCCAGACCCCCGCGCCAGGGCGGCGGCGCAGCCGGGGCAACAGCCCGGCGCGCACCAGCGACGACTTGCCCGCGCCGGACCGCCCGATCAGCGCCGCCACCCGCTGCGCGGTGACGGTGGCCAGCAGCGTCTCCGCCTCGCCGTCGCGACCGAAGAACACCGCCCGGTCGGCCTCCTCGTAAAAGCCGAGGCCCTTGTAGGGGCAGATCGCGCCGCGGATCGTGTCGGCGTCGGCCGGCGTGCGCCGGATGGCGGCCAGCAGGCGCTGCAGCCCGGCCGGGTCGATGGCGGAATGGAAGTCGATCCAGGTCTGCAGCCCGAGGAACCCGCGCGGCACCCGCCAATCCGGCGTGCCGGGCAGGATGACCGGGATGATCGGGAAGTCCGGCTCGGTTGCCTGGCGGGTCAGCGCGAGCTGGAACTCGTATTGCTGCGTGTTGCCGAGCCCCGCCGGTCCGACCAGCAACGCGACCGCGCCGGCCTCCTGCTCGATCCGGCGTTCCAGGTCGGGCAGCCAGGCTGTCCGGCGCCGAGGTCGCGCTGGTCGAAGAACGTCGCCACGCCCTGGCCGCCAAGCCAGTCGTTCAGCGTCGCGGCATGGGCCGCGTCGCGCCGGTTGTAGCTGAGGAAGACGTCCATCGCCGCCCGCCGTGCATACCGCGGCCGCAGCATAGACGTTTCGGGAACGGAGTCATACGCCGACCCGTCAGATAAATATCTGGATAGAAACGGAGGCGAACCGAGAATTCCATCGTGGGCTACGCGGGTCTCGATCGCGTGAGACCGTGCCCTCCCATGAATCAATCGCCTGTGAAACCACCAAGTTTCCCTTGTCACTTCGTCACGGCGTGACAATTACGTAGCGGCGCTCTTGCAAAAAGAGCTGAGTCGCCAGCGCCACGCACGGAAGGGGAAGGCAATGCTCACCTTGGGGATCGCCGGCCTGGCGAATGTCACCGGCTTCCTGGAGCAGTACTTTCCAGAGCAAATGGCGGGAGATTCCCGCGTCGTGCAGGGCATGGATGCCGCGGCGGCGTTGCTGCTGGATGGGCGCGTCGTTGCCGCGGTTTCGCAGGAACGCTTCGACCGCATCAAGAAAAGCCCCGATTTTCCGTTCCAGGCGATCCAGTACTGCCTCGATACCGCCGGCGCATCGCTGAACGACGTGCAGGACATCGCCTGCAATTTCAGCTTCGGCCGCTACAAGCCGATCTACGCCGCGGACGAGCTTTCGCGCGCCTATTGGCAGGAATGCCTGTCGCCGGACGCCATGGCCGGCATGCTGTCCGCACACTTCGGCACCGACGCCGCGTCGCGTCTGCGTCCGATCGACCATCACGACGCGCATTTGCACGCCGCACTGGCCAGCAGCGGTTTCGACCGCTGCCTCGGCGTGGTGATGGATGCGGCGGGCGAAATATCATCAACGTCGGTCTATCGCTGCGAAGGCGGCAAGATCAGCCGGCTTGCGCGGCATCCTATCGCCCAGTCGCTCGGCATCTTCTATTCGCTGATCACCCAGTTCCTCGGCTATGCCTTCAACGAGGACGAATACAAGGTGATGGGCCTTGCCAGCTTCGGCGATCCGCGCCGCCATTCCGATTTCTTCAACAATGCCATCCGCCTGACGCCGAGCGGCGGTGTCGAAATTCCCTGCCTGGCGCTGAACCACAGCTTCGCCGACGGACTTTTCTTCAGCAAAAGCGCCGCGGCGATTCAGGATGGACTGGGCATCGACGGCCGCAACTGCGCGCACCAGGACCGCGCCGACATCAGCGCTGGGTTGCAGCACCGCTTCACCGAGGCCTTGTTCCACATCTGCGGCCATTTCCAGAAGCAGACCCAGGCCACCAATCTGCTGCTCAGCGGCGGCTGCGCGGAAAACTGCGCGGCCATCGGCGAACTTCGCTCCAGCGGCATGTTCGAGCGAATCCACGTCGGCTATTCCTCCGGCGACGAAGGCACCGCACTGGGCAGTGCCGCAGCCTGCGCGTTCACCCACGGCGCGCCGCTGCGCGTTCCCGGTGTCATGCCGTTCTTCGGCCCGGCTCCTGAACGCGCGCCGGTGCGACAGACCGTGGCACAAAACCCGGCGCTGATGCTGCACGAGTACCCGGATGAGCAAGCCATGCTGGATGCGGCGGCCGAGGACATCGCCGACGATCATATCGTCGCGCTGTGCAACGGACGGATGGAGTACGGCGCGCGCGCCCTGGGCAACCGCAGTCTGCTTGCGCTTCCGTCCAGCGCCGCTAACAAGGACCGTATAAACCTCGCGATCAAGAAGCGGCAGAATTACCGGCCATTCGCACCCGCGGTCACCGCGGAGGAAGCACATCGCTACTTCGTGCTGAACGCCGGCGAAGAATATCCCTACATGACCATGCTCACACGCGTCCGCGAGGACGCGGCGCCGCTGCTGCCGGCAGTGACCCATGTGGACGGCACCGCGCGCGTGCAGACGGTCAACCGCCAGCACAACGCGCCGTTCCACTATCTGCTGTCCCGGCTGCAGGCGCTGACCGGCGTGCCGGTCGTGCTGAACACCAGCTACAACGTGAACCACCAGCCGATCGTGTGCTCCGAATCCGAGGCCGTCGAGACATTCGTCGATATGGGTATCGATGCGCTCTATATCGCCAATGCCAAGGTGACGCGCCGTCCATCCGTGTAAAGCCATGACCGGCGTCCTATTCGTAAACGTTACACGCACCTGTGCGTGGGTCACCGGAAACTGATTGGAACCGGTTCGCCCATCGTGAAAATCTGTAGCCCAGTTCAGTCGGAATCGTCGCGTGGACCAGCTTGCAATTGATAACGGCAAATTGTGGCATGCGGCGACGCTGAAAGACGCCGTTTCGCCGGTAGCGGATGTGTTCGACGCCGGTACGCTGGCGGACCTGGTCCGACGGAGCGCCGTACGGCACGCCGACCGCCCGGCTGTCTGGATCGATGGCGGTACGGTTCTTTATCGCGAATTGCTCGACCTGGCGGCGCCGATTGCCCATTGCCTGAGTGCTGCCGGCCTGGCCTACGGCACCGCGCGCTGCGCCATCCTCGGCAATCGCGGACTGACCGACTACGCCGGCATCATCGGTGCCTTGCTGGCACGCTGCGCCTACGTGCCGCTGAATGTGCGGCATCCGCCTGGCCGGCTGACGCAGGTGATGCATGACGCCGCCGCTGCGGCGCTCGTCGTGGGTCGCGACTGCCTCGATTGCGCCCGCTTGCTGCTGTCGGCGATTCCGCAGCCGGTGCTGGTTCTGCTGCCGGATTCGATTGTCCTCCCCGATTGGGCGGCCGCGATGCCGCGGCATCGCTTCATCGGTCGGGCCGATTTGCCGCGGCCGCATCTCGGCTCCCTGCCGCAAGGCGATCCAAACGACGGCGCCTATCTGCTGTTCACCTCCGGCAGCACCGGTGCGCCGAAAGGCGTGCTGGTACGTAACCGCAACGTCATGCCGTATCTGCGCAGCGTTGCCGCGCGGTACGCGCTGTCGCCGCATGACCGCTGCACGCAATTGTTCGATCTCACCTTCGATCTCTCCGTCCACGACATGTTCTTGAGTTGGGGCAGCGGGGCGGCGCTGTACCGCGTGCCCGACAAGGCCCGTTTCGCGCCGCGCCATTTCGTGCGCCGCCATGAGCTGAGCACGTGGTTTTCCGTGCCGTCCACCGCGGCGATGATGCTGGGCATGCGGGCGCTGCGGCCCGGCGATTTCCCCAGCCTGCGACTGGGATTGTTCTGCGGCGAGGCGCTGCCGACACGGCTGGCCCGAGCGTTTGCCGAAGCGGCCCCCAATGCCGTCATCGAGAATCTCTACGGCCCAACCGAAGCAACCATCGCGTTGACCGCCTTCCGCCTGCCGCATGACCCCGCGTCGTTCGACGCCTTGCCCGCCGTGGTACCCATCGGCAAGCCGCTGCCGGATCAGCACGCACTGGCGGTGAACGCCGCCGGACAACCCACCGGGGAAGGCGAGGAAGGCGAGCTCTGCCTTGCCGGCAGCCAGGTCACCGACGGCTATTGGCAGCGCCCGGACCTGACATCGCAACGCTTTGTTCGCTTCGACTGGGACGCCGGCGGCCACGTGTGGTACCGCACTGGCGATCGTGTGCGGTCCAGCAAAGAACACGGCCTGACGTTCCTGGGACGGCTGGACCGGCAGGTGAAGATTGCCGGCCATCGGGTCGAGCTGCAGGAAATCGAGGCTGTGCTGCATCGCGCCGCGGACGCCAACGCCGCCGCAATCGCCTGGCCGATCGGCCCCGACGGGCTGGCGCGCGACATCGTTGCGTTCATCGGCCCGACAGAACATCAGATCGCCGACATTCTAGAAGCATGCCGCCGGGCCCTGCCGTCCTATGCGGTTCCCTCGGCGGTGCATCTTGTGAACGATTGGCCTGTCACGCCGAGCGGCAAGACCGATCATGCCCGACTACGGGCTTCGCTGGAGACCCCGACGTGCAGCACGACGTGAGCAACATAACAGCCAACAATCCGCCGTTGACTTTGTTGACGGATGCCTTGTCGCAGCGGCTGCGGCAGGAAGGGCGCGGCGCATCCGGTATCGATCCCGACGCCGACCTCATCGAGCTCGGACTTATCGACTCCCAAGCGCTGCTCGACATGATTCTCGAGGTAGAGCAAGAGTCGGGGCGCATGTTCGACGCGGACGGCATGGATTTCGAAGGTGGTGTGACGCTCAGACGACTCGCCGCGGCCTTTACCGTACCCGCGTGAACCATGCCTTCCGCCAGCCGCATCGATCTGTTCAGTACCTGCCCGCAATCCAAAGACTTTGCGCAGGCTGACTATGTGACGCAGATGCGGCGCGTCTCGCAGTGGAGCGAGGCAGCCGGCTGCACCGGCATGCTGATCTACACCGACAACAGCATCGTCGATCCGTGGCTGGTGGCGCAGTGCGTGTTGCAGGAGACGCGTGAGCTGTGTCCGCTGGTGGCGGTGCAGCCGGTGTATATGCTGCCCTACACCGCTGCGAAAATGGTCGCGTCGCTTGGCGCGATGCACCAACGCCGCATCTGGCTGAACATGCTGGCCGGAGGTTTCCGCAACGACCTGCTGGCGCTGGGCGACGAGACCCCGCATGACGATCGCTATACCCGCACGGTCGAATACGCGTTGCTGATGCGGCAATTGCTGGAAAGCGACCAGCCGGTGACGCTGGCAGGGCGGTATTATTCGGTGCGCGGCGTGCGCATGGCGCCCGCGTTGCCACGCGAACTGTGGCCGGGCTGGCTGATTTCCGGATCCTCGCCGGCCGGCCGCGCCGCGGCGGTGCAGATGGGCGCGGTCGCGGTCGAATATCCGACGCCTCCCGATGTCGTTCGCGATACCGCCGACGTACCCGCGGGCCGCGGCATCCGCGTCGGTATCATCGCGCGCGATGACGCCGAGGCGGCGTGGCAGGCCGCTTATCAGCGCTTCCCCGACGACCGCCGCGGCCGCTTGAGCCACGCGCTGGCGATGAAGACCAGCGATTCGGCATGGCATCGCACGCTGTCCGATCTCGCCCACACGGGTGCGACGAATGGCAGCCCGTACTGGCTGTGGCCGTTCGAGCAGCATCGGACGTTTTGCCCGTATCTGGTGGGGGAGTATGCGACGGTGGCGGCGGAGATCGCACGCTATCTGGCGCTCGGATATTCTACGTTCATCCTCGACATTCCGCTTGCCGCGGAGGATCTGGAAACAGCCGCGATTGTCTTCCGCATGGCCGAGGAAAAGCTCGCCGCACCGGTGCCGGCGCAATGATCCCGCTGTATATTTCCGGCTGCTTCGCGATGCTGCATCCTGGCCGGGGTGGCCGTGGCGCGGTGATTTGCGGACCGCTGTCCGATGAGGCGTTGAATTCATATCGTCCGTTGGCCTTCCTCGCGGAACGCCTGGCGGCCGAAGGAATGCCCACGCTGCGTCTGGCCTATTACGGCTCCGGCGATTCGGCGGGCGACGACGACGAACCAAACCGCTTCGACCAATGGCTCGGCAGCATCCGCGCCGGTGTGGCCTGGTTGCAGGAACACTGCGGCGTCGGCGCGGTCACGCTGATCGGCCATCGCGTCGGCGCATCGCTGGCTGCGCGTGCCGCAGGCGACATCGACGCGGTGGATTCGCTGGTGCTGCTCGCGCCCAGCGGCGGCCGGCAATTCCTGCACGAACTGACATTGGGTGCACGCATCGCCCAGCGCGTCTGGCAGACGAGTCATCGAGTGGACGACGGCGCCTGGTTCGAGGCGCACGGCCTGCGCATCGACAAGGCAACGCGCAACGCGCTGAGCGCGCTGGACCTTCGCAAGCTGCCGGCAGCACCGGCGGCACATGCGCTGGTGCTGGAGCAAGCGGGCCGTTCCAGCGCAGCCCA
This sequence comes from Acetobacteraceae bacterium, assembly GCA_036489395.1. Taxonomy (GTDB): domain Bacteria; phylum Pseudomonadota; class Alphaproteobacteria; order Acetobacterales; family Acetobacteraceae; genus JASHVB01. The sequence goes on from DASXFW010000340.1 coordinate 16,958, forward strand.
CGTGGTTGCGGCACTGCAAGCCAGCGGCACCGCGGTGACCTGTCCGGCCTGCGGCGAGGTCGCGCTACTGCAGCGCGACTCGTTCGAGGCGCAGGTGCCACACAACGCGTGGGACAGCGTGGCGCAATGGATGCGGTCATTGCCGGTGCCGCAAGTTGCAGGCGGCATTACGCCCATCGACGACGCAGTGCTGCACATTGGCCCGGCGCACGAGACACCGATCCGTTTCGGAACCGACACCAGTCTGTTTGGCATTCTAACCACGCCCGACCGGTCCAGCGGCGACGCACCGGCCGTGCTGCTGGTCAACACAAGCGCCAATCCGCGTTGGGGCAACGCGCGGGTGAGCGTCGATATCGCGCGCGCGCTGGCGTCCGAGGGTGTGCCTTCGCTGCGCATGGACGCAGCCGGCATGGGCGATGCCGCGTTGCCGAGCGGAGAGCTTGGCAAACCGTATTCCGCAGCCCTCACCGAGGATATCCGGCATGGCGTCGCGGTGCTGGCGCAACGGACCCAACGTCCTGTTGTGGTGCTCGGCGTATGTTCTGGCGCGTATCACGCGTTGCAGGCGGCCTGTCGCGATGACAGCGTTGCCGGATTGATCCTGGTGAACCTGCAGCGTTTCGCCTGGCGCGAAGGCGACCCGTCCGACATCGTGCGCCGCAGCGCGCTGCGCCCGACGCAGTTCTATGTGCGGAATTTACTCAGCGCGCAGGCGTGGTACCGGTTGATCCGCGCCGATTTCGACGTGGCCAACCTCGCCCGCGTGTTCGCCGCGCGAATGATGCGCCGCGGCATCGCCGCACTGGATCCGTTGCTGGGTCATCTGCCGGGCGGCACCCGCGTGGGCCGCGTGCGTCGCACGATGCGGATGCTGAGCGACCGAGGCGTGCCCATTCTCTATGTGCTGGGCTGCAACGATCCCGGCGTGGAGGAGCTCGCCGAATATTTCGGCCGCGGCGGCTGGCGCTTGCAACAGCAGCCGAACGTCACCCTCAGCATCCTGCGCGATGCCGACCACACGCTCGGCGCCCGTTCCGTTCGCGCCGCGCTGATCGAGGAAATCCGCGTGTGGTGCAGCGATCGCTGGCAATTGCGCGCCGGCGCGGTCAGGCGTCCGGTGGTGGAACTGGCGGAGCACATGCACCGTGACTGGAACCACCACACACCTGTCATTGCGAATTGGTCACCGGCCGTCGGCCGACCCGCCCTGGATGAAACTGGAGCCCCCTGTCGTTGCGAGGCCGCTTGGCCGAAGCAATCCGGTTCGTGACGAGCCGCTGGCAGCTCGTCACGAACGAGATTGCTTCCGCCAGGCGGCCTACCAAGAAACAAGGTTCCCCCCTCCC